>JALHTA010000301.1 GCA_022865545.1 Actinomycetota bacterium
ATCAACCAGACTCTGCCACCTCTCCTGAAGACAGCAATGTCAAATTATAGCATAAAAAAATAATTATTAAATAGGATTATGAAACAGAAGAAGAGCGTTTAAATGTGTGTAAATCAGGCTATTTATTCTCCCTGGTGATCTTATTCATACCGCCCATATATGGCACCAGAACATCAGGGATCGTAATGCTTCCATCTTCATTCTGGTAATTCTCATATATTGCTATTAGTGTACGTCCCACAGCACATGCAGTAGAATTCATGGTGTGGACAAGGTCCTTTTTCTTTCCATCCTTAAACTTTATGTTTAATCTCCTTGACTGGAATTCAGTATCATGGCTGCAGGATGCCAGCTCCCTGTAATTTTTCTGTCCCGGGAGCCAGGCTTCCAGATCATATTTTTTGGCATTAGGGGTCCCTATATCACCTGTACACATATTCATCATCCTGTAGTGAAACCCGAGGCTTTTCATTATTTCCTCCAGTATATCCCTCAAAGACTCATATTCCTCCCAGGACTTGTCAGGATGTGAAAATATAAACATCTCGACCTTGTCAAATTGATGCACCCTGAACATTCCGCCCATATCTTTACCGTAAGTGCCAGCTTCCCTCCTAAAGCATGTTGAAAATGCTGTATATTTTAGTGGAAGCTTGCTCGCATCAAGAGATTCTCCGCCATGGTATGCACATAGAGGCACTTCTGATGTTCCGATAAGATAAAGATCGTCTAGTTCAGTCTTATAATACTGGGATGCTTCCACCGGAAAGAACCCGGTTCCATACATTGCTTCCTCTCTTACAAGAGTTGGCGGGATGAGAGGCATAAATCCTTTTGCTACCAGGGTATTTAATACAAACTGGACAAGGGCAAATTCTAGCAGTACACCCTCATTTTTTATATATACAAAACGGGATCCTGAAACTTTTCTTGCCCTCTCTTCATCAAGGATATCAAGTTCTGTTCCAAGCTCAATATGGTTTTTAGGTTCAAAACCAAATTCAGGCTTCTCCCCATTCACCGAATGAACCACATTACCGCTTTCATCCGGACCTACAGGTGTCGTCTCATGTGTCAGGTTAGGGTAAGCAGAAAAATGTATCTTGTATTGTTTTTCGAGCTTCTCTAGCTTTTCCTCAAATTCTTTAAGGCCGGAATTGGTCTCCTTCATCTCCGCTATGACCCTACTTTTTTCCTCACCTTTAAGAGTTGGTATTATTTTCGATGCTTCATTCTTTTTTGCCCGGAGCTCATCTACTTTATATGTTAACTTCCTCTTTTCACTGTCCAGGGAAATACCCTGGGAGGTGTCTATCTTCATACCTCTTTTCTTTATTTCAGTATTATAGATCTTTGGATCTTTTCTAAACAGCTCCATATCGATCATAAACTATTCCTCTATCCTATTTTTTCATCAAACGATTCTATGTCAGGGTATAAATATTAGTTCCACCTTGGATATGAACCTAAAATTTTTACAAGATATACGGTTTTCCTTAGCACCTCAAGTGCCTCGAAGATTTCCTTGTCATGAAGATGTCCATCTATATCTATAAGGAATACATAGTCTCCAAGATTCTTTTTTGCCGGCCTTGATTCTAGCCTGGTAAGATTGATATTTCTTTCAGCAAATTCTTTCAATATGGTAAATAGGCTCCCCGGTCTGTCTTCTTTGAGAAAGCAGACTATTGAAGTCTTATCCTTTCCTGTTTTTGGCTGGATGCTGCTTCCCAGGAAAACGAATCTTGTCTTGTTCTCCTTATTATCCTCTATGTCTTTTTCTATTACTTCCAAACCATAAAGTTTTGCAGCCATTTCTGTTCCAATCGCAGCGATACTATTATCTGTTTCTTGCAGCATCTTTATTGCTTCCGCAGTACTGTTTGCAGCTATTATCTCTGCACTTTTTAGATAAGTTGAAATAAAGTTTTTACATTGAGCCGTGGCATGCGGATGGGAGATTATTTTTTTTATCTTTGAGACTGCCAACTTTTCTTTCCCGATAAGACTGTGCCTTATTGGAATGGTTATCTCCCTTATTATCTTGGCCTCACTTTCAAAAGTTAAGAAATCCAGTGTTGTATTGACAGAACCCTCAAGTGAGTTCTCTATCGGTACTATGCCCTCGACTGCATCTCCTCTGTCAACACTCTTTATGACTTCCTGCATAGTGGCACATGGGATCTTTTCTATTTCATCCTTACTCTTAATATCACCAATATACTTGTCTAGTGCTTCTTCAGTAAACGTTCCCTGCGGACCCAGATATGCTATTTTTAATTTCATATTCCCTATTTTTTTTAGTAATAATAATAATGTTTGATATTATACTTAAATAATAATCGATTAAAAGAGGGTAAAACGAATCCATATCCCCTTTTAAGGGAGGAAATTCTGTGGGTTATTTGGAACACCGTCTACAAGTACTTCATAATGCAGATGTGGTCCGGTGCTATTTCCGGTATTACCCATAGTAGCTATAACTTCACCTTTTTCAACTTCATCTCCAACTTCAACATTCATCTTGTAGAGATGGGCATAAACGGTGGAATATCCAAACCCATGGTAGATAACTATTTTTCTGCCATAACTTCCATGCCATCCTGCATAGATCACTACTCCTGAAGCTGTTGCACTTATGGGAGTGCCGGTATTATTACCTATATCAAACCCCTTATGGTAATGACCATATCTTCTTTCATTAAACCACCCAGTACTGGTTCCCCATGTGGGCCAGATGCTTGGTGTATGGTCCATCAGGTAAATATGGTCTTCCATATTCTGCTTATCCAGGGACAGTACTTCTGATAAGGCCGGAGCTACTTCCAGGAGCTCGTCAAGCATGGCTTCAATATCATCCAATTCCTGTTCCTGGTCATCTATATAGTAATATATCTCATTAGGATCCTGGTCAAGATCTACATCTGCTGAAAGGTCGGCAGTATAAACTGCGACTTCTTCGGCATATCCGCCCTTACCAGTTATATCCCTGACCATACGGTCCAGTTCTTCGACTTCCTTGAGATAATTTTCTAATATCTTTGTCTTGGTCTCTATTTCCTGAGTCTTCTTTTCAAGGTTTGCCATCTCCACTTCTTTATACTGCATCTTATATTCCAGTCTCTGGATCTCTACCACTTTCTCGTCAAGTTTCTGCCGTGTAAGTACAAGATTGGAAAATAGTATAACACCAGAAGCAATTATGATTATTGTGATGACAAAGATAGATCTCAGCACATTATGAGAGATCTTTAGTTTTCTAACCCTGGAGCTGGCATCAGACATTACCAGCAATGTAAATGTTTTTTGTTTCTTTTCTTCCATATATTACAATATAAAAATGATATAATATTATAGCTGATTATACTGATATGGGAAACCCTTTATTTATACATACCTTTGTACATTTTAAGTTCTGGAATCAAGACCATGTATTATTTGAGGCAGGAATCTAAAAATAATCCCTTAATTTTCCATCATAAACTTTATTATCAGGGAATTATTGGTCATAAGTACCTCACCAGGAACCGGACCAGCAGTAATCTCAATTTCACATTTTCTGCCGGGATAGGCAGTGAAACCAGAAAATGTCACTATTTCCTGATTTGAGGGATCTATGCTTGTTATAGTATAGCTTTTTTCATCAGCTACATTATCTTCAGACTTATAAGTCACGATAATATTTACATCCTTTTCAGTTACATTGCCCTGATTCTCTATGCTTATCGCTATATTTATCTCAGCACCATTTGCCAGTATCCAGTAATCACCCTGTTCATTAAGGACCTCCGGGTCAAACTTTATGCTGTCGCCGACAACTGCTACTCCCCTTCTTTCCTGAAGCTTGGTAACAGCCTTTATCTCAGATATAAAGCCAAGTACATTTTGCGAACTTGTAAGACTGCGGTCCTGAAGCACTGTTGAATCAATGATAGTGAGATTTCCTATTCCTATATTGTCTCCAGATTGCTTCAATTTATCCTGGAAATATAGGTAAAGTTCATCACTCATAAACATATATAGGAAGGTATTTGTTATCTGCGTAGTGGAAATATCAAGATCAAGATCATCCAGGGCATTGAAAAGTGCAGGTTTAAAGTCTTCATAGGACCTGTTTCTTGTATCAAATACCAGCTCAAGATAACCGTGGGAGACTTCAAAATCCTGGGGAGGATTGATCTCCTTGCTGTTTTCAAGTATTATCCTGCTTTCCTCAATAATATCAAGCAGCTCCTTATCAAGTTCTTCCCTGGAAACCTCCTTTACCTTGTTAACCGTATTGAAAAAGTTATAAGAGATCTTATTGGATTGCTGTACGAGTACGGAAACAGAGTTAATATAATCAGAAATTGTAAGTCTTTGCTCCCCTGTAAGGTCCTTTCTGCCGATATCGCAGCTCCAGAGACCAGTGATCCAGCTGACTATAACAGCGGCAATGATAAACATTATGATTAAAGTTATGATTGATTCTTTTTTTCCCTTACGTTCCACTAAGGTCCTTCCCGGTTTAAGACCACAATAAATCTTTTATGATCTCCCCATACTATGGGATAAAAATTATTATACAAATGAACAACTTAAAAAACAATCTTAGGAAATGGATTTTATCACTACCTTGCTCTTATTTTAAAAAAAGAAGAAGATATCTTTAATAAAACAGTATGAATATATATAATATTATTTTTATGATAATTATGTCTGGGAGGAGGCTGGCTGACTGTCAGTTAGCTATTACTTATGGAAAATATAGATAAGCTTAAAAAAAGACAGGATATTGATTCAGTTTATAAATGGAACCTGGGGGATATGTATTCCTCTTTAGAAAAATGGGAAAATGATTACAAAGATATAAAAAAGCGTCTTCCAGCCTTTGCGTCACTTTCCGGAAGACTTGAAAAGTCGCCAGACATACTTCCGGAGATCCTTGGCAGCTATAGCAGTTTGATGGAAAAAGTTGAAAAACTCTTCATCTATGCACATATGTTAAAGGATCAGGATAATACAAATACTGATTCACAGGCTCTTCTGGACAGAGCGAGGTCCCTTATGGTCGAAGCTGAGAGCAATTCTTCATATTTAGTTCCCGAGATACTTAAAATGAAGCCTGGCATTCTTGAGGGCTTAATGAAATCTGATAATAGACTATCTGATTACACACATTATCTTAAGAATATATCAAGACAGAGAAAACATATACTTTCGCATGAAGAAGAAAATATACTGGCACTATCAGGTGAAATGGCTGCTTCCTCACAACTTATCTTCGGGATGATAGACAATGCGGATATTAAATTTCCGGCAATAAAGGATAGTAATGGGATAAGTGTCGAACTGACCAAGGGAAGATACTCTAAGTTTATGGAAAGCAGGAACAGAAGGGTCAGAAAAGATGCTTTTAAAGCTCTCTATACCACTTATAAAAAGCAGAAAAATACTATCTCTTCCACACTTAGTTCAAGTATTAAGAAGGATCTTTTCTTCAGCAAAGTCCGTAAATATCCTTCGAGTATTGAGGCTGCCCTTTTTGATGATAATGCTCCAATATCAGTATACGATAACCTTATAAATGCAGTATCTGTAAACCTTGATGCCATGCATAAATATATGAAGCTAAGGAAAAAAGCATTAAAGGTAAAAGAGCTTCATATGTATGACCTCTATGTGCCTATTGTTGAGGATATTGATTTTAAGATCACCTATGAAGAGTCCAGGGAAATGGTCACTGAAAGC
>JALHTA010000302.1 GCA_022865545.1 Actinomycetota bacterium
AAGCCTTCTAAACAACTCTTTCTCCAGTCTTTCCATTAATAGTAAACAGGATATTTACAGCTGGGAAAATAATTATGGATTTTATGATGACGAGCTGATTGATGGTAAAAAATACAGATGGACGGATATTGATGCCAGTGAAGTTATTAAAAAAGAAGGTCGGATCATGATCGTACCTATCAGGGCAGGAAATCCTGACATATACGAAGATGATATTTTCGTGAGGCTTTATATTGATAATTCTCTGGTACGAATATTAAGATTAAAAGATGATAACTGGCATGATATTAAAATTAATATTTCAGGTATTGATGAAATAAATATTACATTTACTATTTCAATGAGTAGAAGCTGGAGCCCGAAAGGGTATAATATGTCAAATGATACCAGAGATCTGGGAGTGATGATAGGCGAAATCAGATTTATGGATAATTAATAGAATTTTCAAGTTAAGTAATTGTTGATAGTAGTGTAAAATTATATGTTATTAAGTATTAAGTCTATTTAAAGGTGATATAAATAATTAAATCGAAAGATCCAAAAAAATATATTAATGAGTTAAAGGAAAAAATTAATAAGAGAGTAAATTCTGAGCAAGATGTATCCAAAATGGTAAAGGGACAAAAAAGCTTTGATCATTTTAAATCAACAGAAAGAAGTGATCCGTATAGTAGTCTGGATATAGCCGAGCAAAATGCAAATATAGGATCAACTGTTCCTCCTTTTAATAAATCATTCTTCTTTAAAAGAAAAATTTATAAATCAGTTACAAAATTACTTTTTAAAGTTTTAAAAGTAATCACTGTAAACCAGAGGAATTTCAATTTATCAGTCCTGGATGCTTTCCGGAATATTATTGATGATAATTACCACCTTAAATTAAGGTTTGCCGAAACTAAGATCCAATTCGATACCAGGATCACAGAATTTATGATAAAGATAGATCAGCAGAATATAGAGATCGATGGACTTAAGAGCACAGTTGATTACCTGAAGAACAGCTTGTTTCAGTTGGAACAGAGGATAAACAATATTTCCGGAGGTGCAGGAAAAAGTGCTGAAAAAGACGGTAAAAATAAGGTGCAAAATTTAACAAATGAGTTGAGTCATGATCTGGATTCTTTTTATGTTTTTTTAGAGGATAATCTACGCGGGAGCCATAAGGAAATAAAAAGAAGGCTTCAGGTCTATATTCCTTTTATAAAAGAAGCGGACGCGGGATCAAAGAATTCTCCCATATTGGATATTGGATGCGGCCGTGGTGAATGGCTGGAATTGTTAAAAGAAGCAGGTTTGCATGCAAAGGGCCTGGATTTCAACGGGATTATGATAAAAACCTGTAAAGATCGCGGACTTGATGTTGTACAAGACGAAGCATTGTCTTTCTTAAAAAACCTTCCCGATCATAATCTGGGAGCTGTTACTGGTTTTCATTTAATCGAGCATTGTAGATTTGAATTTTTAATTAAATTGTTGGATGAAATATTGCGTGTGTTAAAACCGGGCGGGTTGGTAATATTGGAAACTCCTAATCCCGGTAATGTCATAGTCGGCAGCTGCAGTTTTTATTTGGACCCCAGTCATATTAAACCGCTGCCAGGCGCTCTGATAAAATTAGTTTTAGAATCTCTTGGTTTTAATAAAGTAAATGTTATGTACCTTAATCCGTACGGGAATGATTATGCAATAAAAGATAATGGTTTTGAGACTTCAAAAAGATTTAATGATTATTTTTACGGACCTCAAGATTATGCGGTGGTGGGTTATAAATTATGATACATATAGCCATCTGTACCCCGGAATTAGCTTATGGTGATGCAGTAAGCAATGATGTATTCGGAATGTTCAAAGTCTTAAGCAGCTGTGATTTTAAGGTTAAAATTTTTGCGGAAAATATTTTTGTTACTGAGCCAGAAGTAGAACATATCGATAATATAAGAGACTATATTAAAGGTATCGATGACATATTGATCTACCACTTTTCTATCGGGTGGCATAAGGGTCTGGAATATTTAACTGATCTTAATTGTAAAAAAATAATCAAGTATCACAATATAACACCCCCTGATTTTTTTTACGGGTTTAGCAATGATCATGTTGTTCTATGCAAAGCCGGCCGTGAACATTTAAGCATTATAGCCAAAATGAATTCCGATCTGTATTTAAATGACTCTGATTTCAATATGCGTGAAATGATCTCATCTGGAGCGGAGGTATCAAAGAACTTTGTAATACCTCCTTTTAATAATGTGGAAAGACTAATGGAGATCAAACCGAATTTTAATATATTAGACAGATATAATGATGGGAAAACTAATATTTTGACAGTTGGCAGAATATCTCCCAATAAAGGACTTGCTGATCTAATAGATGCATTCGAAATATATAATAGATATTATAATCCTGACAGCAGGCTGATAATAGTCGGGGATAATAAAAATTCAAGGTTATATACTTATATAAGGTACCTATACCATAAATTGGTATATTTAAATCTTGAAGATAAAGTAATATTCACCGGGAAAGTCTCCGATGAAGACCTGAAGACATATTTTCTTACTTCAAAGGTTTTTACTTCAGCGAGCCATCACGAGGGTTTTAGTGTTCCTTTAATTGAAGCGATGAGTATGAAAATTCCAATTGCTGCTTATGGGGGACCTGGTGCTGTAAGGGATACTATCGGTGAAGCCGGTCTTGTATGGGAAGAACCGGATATTGATCTGATCTCTGCTTCCGTTGATGAGATCGTCAGTAATGAAGATGCCTATTTTTATCTTGGAGAAATAGGCTGGAAGAGATATAAAGATCATTTTACAAATCAAAAAATAAAAGAAAATTTTCTAGAAATTATTAATAAATTGCTATGAAAAAGATAGCCCTGGTTGTTCAAAGATGTCATAAAAGTGTTGTTGGCGGCTCTGAGTCCGAAGCATGGCATTACGCAAATTTATTAAAAGAATATTTCGAGGTCCATCTTTTAACCACCACTGCAGTAGATACAGATAAGTGGGAAAGCGTTTTACCTGAAGGTGATGAATTCAAAGACGGGATATGTATTAAGAGATTTAAGGTTTCTCAGGGAAGGGCCGATTACTGGATTGAATTTTATGGCAGGTTAGTAAATGAATTTGAAAATACCAGACTTAATAATCCTGATTTAAAAGCCGGTGAAAGATTGATCAAATGGCCCTTAGCTCTTCAGGAAGAATTTATATACAAGCAAGGGCCATACTCAAGCAGTTTGATGGATTTTTTAAACAGAGAGAGCATTAATTATAAAGCGATAATATTTTTTACATATCTTTACCCCACTACATATTTTGGAATGTATAATGCTCCCAAAAATAAGATTATATTTGTACCTACCCTGCACAATGAAGCTCCTGCCTATCTTTCTGCTTACAAATATATGGCAAAAAGAGCAAGAAATATATTATGGAATACTATGGCTGAGTCCCGATTAGGCATATCATTATGGGGTGATCAACCAAAAAGTATAGTCGGTATGGGTGTGGAAGTAAAAAAATTTATTCCTGCCAATACGGGATTTCCATATTTATTATATTGTGGAAGAATTGATGTCAATAAAGGCTGCCCTCAACTGGTCGATTATTTTCTAAAATATAAAAAAGATAATCCATCAGATCTACGCCTGGTGTTTACAGGCATTGACGGTATCGGTCTTCCTTCGGATTCTAATATTTTATTTAAGGGTTTTGTATCGGAATCTGAAAAGCTTAAGCTGATGAGTGGAGCCAGTGTGTTTATTATGCCGTCTTCGAATGAAAGCTTTAGTATAGTAACTCTGGAAGCAATGGCCCAAAATACTCCTGTTCTGGCAAGTAATGGTTCTGAAGTCATAATCGATCACATCAGAAGAAGCGGCGGCGGATTACTTTATAGCGATTATGAAAGTTTTGAGGAAGGGATAAAGTTTCTTTTAGAAGATAAAGACGAGGTCAGAAGAATGGGTGAAAAAGGCAGAAAGTATGTTGTCGAGAATTATGACAATAAAAAAATATCAATAAAGTTAAAGGACCTATTAAACAATATAGAGTAATCTCCTATATTATTTTTTAAAAATAAATGAATAATGTTATAATGTGCCCTTAAATTCAAATGGAGGTTATTTAGCAGAAAATGATTAGTTTTTTTAAAATCCTTTTTTCTTATAGAGAGCTTTTATTTATCCTTACCAAAAAGGAGCTAAAAGTGAAATACAGGGGTGCGATCCTGGGGTTTTTTTGGTCCCTCCTTAATCCTATCCTTACAATGCTTGTTTATACCTTTGTTTTTTCCATAGTGATGCGCGGTGGTATCAAAGAATTTGCAGTTTTTTTAATATGTGCCCTCTTGCCATTCAACTTTTTTTCAAATTCTGTAAATTATGGGACCACTAGTATAATATCTAATAGTAATCTGGTCAATAAAATTTATTTTCCAAGAGAATTGCTTCCCTTATCTAATGTCTTTACTAATCTTATTAACTTCTTTCTGGAGTTAATCGTTCTTTTTATTGTTCTTGCTGTTCTGGGTTATAAATTTTATTTATATCTATATCTTTTACCTATTGTAATATTTGCACAAATTTTTTTAGTAGCAGGAGTAACACTTCTTGTATCAGCTTTAAATGTTTTTTTCAGGGATCTGCAGCATTTAGTCACCATTATCATGATGGTCTGGTTTTTTGGCACACCTATAATCTATCCCATGTCTATGGTTCCCGAAAGATTTCAGTCTATTTTAATGATAAACCCGATGTCTGTATACGCTGCTTATTATAGAAATATTTTTTATTATGTTAAATACCCCGAAGGAAGCGGTTTTCCCACAGCTATAGAGACTATAACGGCCCTGGGGATCACGCTGGTTTTATTTTTTATTGGGTATTATGTATTTAAAAGACTGGAGCCAAGATTCGCAGAGGAAATATAGAAAATGTCGATAAAAATCAATAGTAAGAATAATAATATAGAGAATACTGTTTACAGCACAGCTATTGAAGTGAAGTCTGTAACAAAAAAATACAGGATATCCCGTGAAAAAATTCCAAGTTTGAAGAATACTATTTTGAGAGGGAAAAGGACCACTTACCAGGAGTTTTTAGCCCTTGACGATGTCTCATTCAATATAAATAATGGCCAAACATTTGGAATTATCGGGTCAAATGGCTCGGGAAAAAGTACGATTCTTAAACTAATAGCAAAGATCCTTGTACCAACATCTGGCACGGTAGTGGTAAATGGTTCTTTGTCAGCCCTGCTCGAACTTGGTGCCGGTTTCCACCCGGATTTGACTGGAAGGGAAAACATTTATATAAATGCTGCAATTCTGGGCATGAGAAGGAAGGATATTGATAGTAGATTAGATAATATTATTAAATTTTCAGAACTTGAGAAGTTTATTGATACTCCGATCAAGCATTATTCATCCGGGATGTATATGAGATTAGGTTTTTCGGTCGCTATTAATGTCGATCCGGATATCTTATTGGTAGATGAAGTCCTGGCAGTGGGAGACCTGGCATTTCAGGCAAAGTGCTATAAGGTTATTTATGATTTTATGAAAAAAGGAAAGACTATCGTTATTGTCTCACATGACCTTGATACGATTGCCGATCTTTGCAGCAGAGTAATGTTTTTAAAAGATGGAAAAATACAGAGTATCGGTAAACCGCTGGATGTTGTCGCAAAGTATAGAGCCTGTATTGAGGCAATGGAAAAGAAAAAGATTATTGAGCAGCAAAGAAGTAAAAGAAAAAAGATCTTCAAGACTGTAATAAAAAACAATAGAAGAATAGTTGATGGTGAAGAAATAAATAATCTTAGAAATATGGTTATTGATGGTGAAATAATCAATAGATTCGGTTCCGGAGATGCCCGCTTAGAAAGTGTCAAACTATTAAATGCTGATGATCAGGAGATCTATATATGCGATTTTGGAGATAAAGTAAAAATCGAGTATACAATATCGTTTAAAAAACGTGTTGAAAACCCTATATTCGGTTTAAGGATCACTGATCAGCGCGGCAATATTATTTTTGGAATGAATACAAAAACAAGAAATATTAAAACCTTGATATTCGAAAAGGGAGATAAGGTAAAAGTAACTTTTTGTTTTGGAATAAACCTGATCAATGGAAAATACTCAATTACGTCTGCAATAGGTTATAATGATATGAAGACCTACTGTGATTGGGTGAATGATATTATTGAATTAAGTGTAATAAATACCAATAATGTAGAAGGGATCATTGATTTAAATCCTAAACTTTCTATAAAAAAG
>JALHTA010000029.1 GCA_022865545.1 Actinomycetota bacterium
GAAGCAAAGAATATTCCTGTTATCATCAGTGACAATACTAATATTAATATTATTAATTTCTTCATATTATATTTTTCCTCCTAAATTAACTACTAATACTATTATATTAATAATATATAAAGAATTCAAAAAATTGGAAGATAAGAATTACTAATAATAAGTATTACTTGAAAAACAGTAATACTAGTAATATAATAATACATAATAATTAGTTATATTATTATAAAAAAGGTTTAAATATGTCCAGGATCACACAAAAAGGACAGGTTACTATTCCTAAAGAAATAAGGGAAAAATTTGGAATAAAGCCCAATGATATAGGAGAATTTACCATTAAAGAGGGAAATGTCATCTTTACTGTAAAAAGGGGGACCATACTGGATGCACACAGGAAAAGAACCGGTAAAGGATACGATATTCAAAAAATAAGGGAGTTAATGGAAAAAGACAGCGCTCAAAGTATTGTAAAGGAAATTAAATGATATTTCTTGATACAAATATCTTCTTAAGATATTTCGAACAGGAAGATGAAGAGATTGCACTAAGAACCAGTGAATTATTCAAAAGGCTGACTAATGGTGAGATCAACTGCTTTACAAACACCATGGTAGTAGTTGAGATAATATGGGTTCTGGAAAAGTATTACAAATGGGGGAAAGAAGAAGTATGTGAAAATATTGAATTGATACTCAGTACTCCCAATATAAGAATAGCAGAACGCAATATATTAAAATCTGCCGTTAAGACTTATAAGAGTATAAATATTGACTTTATTGATGCCTATAATCACGCATATATAAAAGCCAATAATGCTTCAAAGATATTTTCCTACGATAAACATTATGATAGGTTAAACAAGTCACTTGGTAATATTGAAAGACTTGTACCATAGCTAATCATACAGGTTTTCATTAAATAAAATATTGTATTATGTTCAGTAATATGCTATGTTCATTAAAAATGAACATCAATAATAGATGAACAAGGAATAATATATGGTTAATAATATAAAAGATAATATTTTTGATCTGGCAATTGATAAATTTAACAAAAACAAAGAAATCCAACTAGAGGTAGAATTTGAGGAAAGAGAAATCAATGTCAATGGTTTCAGGTTCGATAAATTAGTAAAATTTAACTATCAAAAGAAGGGTTTATTATATTATGTTGAAATAAAACAAAATATTAATAATACTATTATCGCACTCCTACTGCAGCAAAAGAAAAATTTAAAGCACCCGATTCTTCTAATAACAAGATATGTTAATAATAATAAAGCTGATGAACTTAAGAAAAATGGAATCCAGTTTATAGACACAGCCGGAAATACTTATATAAATCACCATCCGATTTATATTTTTATAAAAGGCAATAAACCAGAAGATAATATTTTAAAAAATAAACAGCACCGTGCATTTGAACCGGGAGGATTAAAGATTATTTATACTCTATTGTGCTATCCAGACCTCATAAAAAGACCCTACAGATATATTGCAGAAATGGCCGATGTTGCCCTGGGTACAGTGGGATGGGTAATAAATGATTTAATCGAACTAGGATTTGTTATAAAGATGGGTGACAGGGGAAGACAGCTTTTAAAAAAAGTAGAGCTATTTAATAGATGGTGTATAGAATTTAATGAAAAATTAAGGCCAAAACTATTGATAAATAAGTATGCAGGACCTAAAGACTGGTGGACCCAATATAAATTAAATCCGGAATATGCCCAATGGGGAGGTGAAGTGGCAGCCAATAAGTTAATAAATTATTTAAAGCCCCAGGACATTATAATTTATGCTGACCTCAAAAAGTATAAAGATATTATTATTGATAATAAATTACGCAGAGATACCGACGGAGAAGTTATTTTTTTTAATAGGTTCTGGAAAGTTAATGGAAATAATGAGTTCAAAGAAATAGTTAATCCAATTCTAATATATGCAGATTTAATCAATACAGGAAATCAAAGAGTTATAGAAACAGCCAGGGTGATTTATGAAAAATATATTAATAGACATATCAGGTAAGATTAATAGTTCGTATATTCTGGTAATTAAAGAAATAAAAAAAGTAGCTGATTCCCAGAAAATACCTTTCTTCATAATCGGTGCACTAGCAAGAGATATTATAATGGAATATTTTTACGAAATTAAAGCACCCAGAATGACCATGGATATTGATCTGGGAATTAAAGTTTCCAGCTGGAATAAATTTGAAAAACTAATTGATACTTTGCAAAAGTCCGGAAAGTTCAAAAGATTGAAAGAAAAACATAGAATTCTTTATAGTGATATTATGGTAGATATAGTTCCCTTTGGTGGTTTATCCGATAAAAATGAAAGAATAATCTGGCCGCCTGAAAATGAAATTATTATGTCTGTCATGGGATTTAATGAAGTTTATAATTATTCAACATTAGTCAGGTTACAAAACAATCCCAATTTAGAAGTTAAGGTACCGACACTACCTGGACTGGCAATCCTAAAGTTATTTGCCTGGAAGGATGACTATCCTAATAGGCCAAAAGATGCAGAAGACTTATTATTCATTATGAAAAATTATGAGATGGCAGGGATTTTTGAAGAACTATATGGATCAGAATTACAATTATTAGAAAGTGAAGATTTTGATAATCAGATTGCTGGGATTGTATTGTTAGGAAAAGAGATGAGTAAGATTTGTACTGATCAAACCTTTAAATATTTGGAGAAAGTTATTGATGAAGAAACTTCTGAGAATTCCAGTTTTGATCTTGTCAGACATATGATGCTTTCCAGGCATAATGATTTTGATAAGATATTATATTTATTGAATAAATTAAAAGAAGGTATTTATTATCCAAAAAAATGATATATCAAAGGATAAGATCAAAACTCAATTGCCGCTATATCTGGTATCAAAATTTCATTTATTTTTTTAAAAAATTTACCCAAAAATATCTATTGTATAATATTTATCCAGTGGCTCAACTTCAGTGACTATTTGATCCTGGTAGACTTCCTGCCCTTCAAGATCCTCAATATACTCTCTTGCGGTTTTTTCCTGGTCAGGATCAGCATATAGGATTATAGAGCGGTACTGCTTTCCAACATCATTTCCCTGCCTGTTTAAAGTAGTAGGGTCATGAACATAGAAGAATACCTCAAGTAATTTATCATAACTTATGACCCCTGGATCAAATGTGATCTTAACTACCTCAGCATGCCCGGTATCAGTTTGATAGATCTCTTCATATGTCGGATTTTCTTTAAAACCTCCGGCATACCCCGCTTCAGCATCCACTACTCCTTTTAGCTGGGAAAAGATTGCTTCAATGCTCCAGAAGCAGCCGCCACCCAGGACAGCAGTTTCTATATTTTTAATGGCTCCACCCTCCGATTCAGATCCAGTTTTTATTGTTTCCTTAGATTCTACCTGTTTACATCCAGAAGCAAAGAATATTCCTGTTATCATCAGTGACAATACTAATATTAATATTATTAATTTCTTCATATTATATTTTTCCTCCTAAATTAACTACTAATACTATTA
The DNA here is from genome assembly GCA_022865545.1 of Actinomycetota bacterium. Lineage (GTDB taxonomy): Bacteria > Actinomycetota > Humimicrobiia > Humimicrobiales > Humimicrobiaceae > M55B120. Next base: position 3,532 of record JALHTA010000029.1, read on the forward strand.
TATTAATAATATATAAAGAATTCAAAAAATTGGAAGA
>JALHTA010000303.1 GCA_022865545.1 Actinomycetota bacterium
CTACTTATTTTTATTCCCAATTTTGTATTTCTTTTAAGAGATCTTGTCGGTGTTAAATTTATCTTTCCCCTTTTGGGAGATAGCTATATTTCGGGTACTTTTATTTCTAAAGATACTTACAAGAGTTTTTATCTGTTTAAGCTACTGGATCCGCCAGACGTTATGGGCTGGGCAGTTATTGGGTCATATCTGGTTTTTGCTGTTTTTAAAATATTTGATTTTTTAAAAGGAAGTAACTCTACATATAGCCAGAAGGAAAAATATGGCTCCCATGGTACAAGCCGTTTTCAGACCAGAAATGAGATTAAAAATAATTTTTATAGTAATAAGCTGGGCTGGTTTCTGGGCTCTGTTAGGCCAAACCAGCCGTATAGTCCAGGCATGGATGCAGCGTATTTGCCTGCAGGTGGAAAACTAAATATGCAGGTAACTGTTATTGGCTCGCCCGGATCATATAAGACTACAAGCCTGGTGCTTCCAAATATTTTTCATATTCCATATGCCTATAAAAATTTAGACGAAAAGGCAGATCTAATAATCACAGATCCTAAAAGTGAAGTTTATAGTCTGAGCGCAAATTATCTTAAGGCTAATGGCTATAAGGTTTATATCCTTGATTTTATAAATCTAAAATACGGAGAAAAACTAAATCCAATAGATTATATTTCAAGTGATAAAGAGCTTATGGAAATAGCTGAAGGCTATGTAAGTTCTGTCTCATCTTCCAAGGGTGAAAAGCATATAAGAGGGGACGCCTTCTGGGATGATTCCGAAAGCCAGCTTCTTGGAGCACTGATCGGATATGTAAAGCATGTATATAAAGACAGTAAAAGTATGCAGACTTTCTCAAATGTGGCAGAAATACTTGCTTCAGAAAATGTTTATGATCCGCAGTTTGCAAGAGATTTTTTCACAAATGCAAAAGTTAGCGGAACGTCGCTTCATCTCTGGAATAACTTTCTTATGGCAGAAGATAAGGTCAGAGCTTCTATACTCATCGGGCTAGCTACAAAACTAAAACTTTTTGCCATAAGCGGGATAAAGAATCTTACAGGCACCTCAACTGTGCCGATTGAGATGATCGGGCAAAAAAAGAAGGATCCTATGGCATTATTTATATTTATGCCTGACAGCGACAGGACATATATGCCGGTTATAAATGTGCTTCTAACCACTATCTTAAAACAACTCTATAAAACTGCTTACAATTATGGAAATACTTTAGGCAGTCCCACTTATCTTATCCTGGAAGAAATGGCAAATATTGGAAGAATTGAGCACATACAGGAAATGCTTGGGACAATGAGGGGCAGAAAGATCTATCCCATGATGATATGGCAGTCACTTAGCCAGATGAAAGATAGATACAGAAACGGCTGGGAAGACATATTATCTATGACAGACAGCCAGTTGTATCTGGGTATAAATGATGATTTTACAGCTAAGTATGCCAGCAGTTCCCTTGGAAATACTACTATTAGAACACAGGGTATTTCAAGAAGAAAGGAAGGGTTTTTATCAGCTGATTCTGAAAATGAAAGTCAAAATTATACTGCAAGGAAGTTACTGTTTCCAGATGAGGTTAAAAGATTTGATAACCGGAAACTCATACTATCGCAGAGGGCCGATTATCCGGTCCAGCTTTATAAGGTCCAGTACAGGTTCTGGGACGATGCCAGCAGGATATGCAGTCCAAAAAAAGTAGAAGAACTTACAGATCTAAAAGAAGATAAAAGCAACACGGCTGGTTTGGATAGTTTTGATATGGACGACACAGCTTTCTACCAGGACTGCTGTATTGAGGAAAGAATAGTAAGACAAGCTTAATCAGTAATAAGGAATGGTAAGAATAATTTGCAAAATTTAATATGTTGTTTGAAAGAAAAAGAGAGTTTTATAAGAATAACCGGTCATTTTAAAGACTACGCATATATTAACTTTGAGGAATATGTAAATGATTTGGACGAAGTTAAAAATATGTCGCTATACAGAAGCTGGCAATATGCAGTAGTAGACAGGAAGCTTTTATGGTGCAAAGAGGCAGTCAGTTTTTTTAAAAAAATGTCAGTTATTGTAATTTATTTTGATGATGATTATGAGGATGTAATAAAGTCTATTAAAACTACGGTCACTAAACCTGCCGGCAAGTCCGTTGAAAATAAGTCTTATAGCGAGAAGAACAATGATCTAAAGCCAGAAGAGAAAATAAGGTATATCGAAAGACAAAAAGTAATAGAGAAAAAAGTTTATACTGGTATTGAAAAAAAGACAGTAATTATCTCAAACCTTACAAAATGTGCAGGATCTACAACCCTTACACTAAATCTGGCCAAATACCTTTCAAATTTAAAGATACTCTCAGCTGTGATCGAACCCCCAATAGAGTATCCGACTTTATTCCACTGGATGGGAATAGAAGAAAGATTAAACAAGGGGAGTGGTGACGGCATTAATGATTTTTACTCATATCCTCACAAGATATGGAAAAATAAAAGCCTTAAGCCAGGCTCAGAATATATATTTGATAATATCGCCTGGATAGTTCCAGATGACAGAAGAGAAAAAATTGAAAGCTGGGATTATAACCAGATGATAAAACTTATATATGCCTCAAGCCTTTGTCCCATAACTTTTATTGATATTGGAAGCAATATCGGCCACGCCTCAGTAAAACCAATTTTATCAAATGTTGATGAGATTTTAGTAGTTATAGATCCCTTTCCTACGTATTGCATGGGGCAGAATAATAAACTGGAAGAACTTCTTAAGCTAAAAGAAGAAGGATTTTCCATACATTTTATTGTAAATAAGTGGAACAGTGGAGTAAAGGATAAAGATTTTCTAAGTTATCTCGGATGCGAGCCGGCAGCATTTATTCCTGCAATTAATTTAGAATATTTATATAAAGCAAACTACAGCAGCAGTATTTCCTGTAGCTACAGGGAAGTTTTCGAGAAATTAGAGAAGCCACTTGAAAAAATATTATCTCTTTTTATTCAAAAAAAGTTTTTAAAAAGTCCTGCTCCAGAGGAAGGCAGTAGATCGGTACTGGAAAGAATGAAAAGTTTTAAGTTTAAAATTTTTAGAGTTTGAGAAAGGGTCATATTGAATACAAAATTTAAATACAGAAGATTTAAGTCAAGTAAAATTATAGCAGTCTTAGGAGTGGCATTTATAGTGGCTGCAGCTATTTTGGTATTTTTTTGGGAAACAAGGGGAAGGGAACACTTTCTCTATAAACAGGTAATAGTAATGGCCCATAGCGTGGAAACTGGCACTATCGTAACAGCTGATATGCTGGATGTTAAAAGCATAGACGAAGGTAATATTATAGAAGAAGCTATAGTGGATAAGAGTAGTATTATTGGAAAGAAGACTGCTCACTTTATCCCAGGATTCAGTCAGCTTAACCAAACCTATTTTGAAGATGAAAATATAGTTTTAAAAACAGATGAATATATTTTTACAATTCCAGAAGAGTGGATCATTACCCTTCCTAATTCACTGCGCAGCGGAGACATTATTTATTTTTACCCGGTTAAAATGCCAGATGAAAAAGATGAAAGCAAAGAGGCAGGAGGTAGCGTAAGAAAGGTAAGCGAAAAAGATGTTTCTGACATATCAAAAGAGGCAGTAGAGGATTATATTTTAGAGTCTGTCGTTGCATATCTTAAGGATTCGGGTAATAGGGAAGTAGTAACGGTCTCAGAGGAGGAAAGATATGATGGCAGTTCAAAAATTGCAAGTCTTGAGATCATTGCAGAAATTGAAGACATATCATACTTGCAGAATCTGGCAGAAAATAACTACAAATTCATTATCTTATATAAAGACAGTCAAATTTAGGCGGGATAAAAATTGAATAAAAAAAAGGTTTTAATTATAAGTGAAAATGACTTGCTAAAATCCAGTCTTTTAAAAACCGGATATTTTTCTGATATTACTATTTCTGGTAGTATTCGGAGCAAGATACCTGATGGCATAAATATTTTAATTGTCGATGATAGGACTATTTCCTATAGCCAGTACATGCAGGACTGCTTTATCTATTTTAAGCAAGTTAAGAGTAATTTTTATATTGTAAGTGATCAAGATACATATTTAAGTATTTATAAGAGCCTATCTTCTTATGGAGTAATCGTACTTCCCCCGCAGCTTACCAATACGCAGATAGCTCAGAGGATTTGTGAAGCTACGGTGGATGAAGATCTTCCTTCAAAAAAGGTTACTGGTTTTTTTGGAGCAGGACCAGGTTGTGGGGTAAGTATAGTAAGTCAATCAGTGGCCCAAGAGTTGGCCGACATAACTGGGAAGAATGTAGCACTGCTGGTACTAAGCGGTAGTGAGGGAACAGATTATGTAAATACTGATGGTGGCAGTTACGGCCTATCAGAAATTAAAGACAGATTCAGTAATAGCATACTCTCACCTGAAGAGTTAAAAGCAGCCTGCATAAAAAGCAGAAATCTCTATATTCTTCCCGGAGAAAAAAATATTTCAAGAATTAGGCATTACCATCCTGAACATATTGAAAAACTGGTCGATCTGTCTTTGGAGACTTTTGACGCAGTTATATTAAATTGTGGAAGCAAGGTCACAGGTATGAGCATAGGTGGCATAAATTCAAGCGGTCCAAAATATCTTATAACCACTCAAAGTGATAGGTATTTTAATAGTTTTAGAAAACTAGAAGAGCAGATTTTTTCTCACCTTGGCATAAGCACTACTGATTTTTACTTGATTGTAAATAAATATGTAGATTCTGATGAACTTAGATCAGAAGTTGACCTGGCCAAAGATTACCGTATGCACCTATCAGGGGTTATACCGCTTATAGATTATACATTAAGTATAACTGCTGAAAGGGATAAAAAGATTTTATCAGAGCTTGACCAGTACTATAGAAATTCAATAAAAGGGATTGCAAATACTATTGCTGATAAATTAAAAATAGAGATCCTGAAATCTAAAAAGAGTAGCAGTAATTTTAAAAAATTTATTGATAAATTATTTGGTTCGGGAAAGTAATGAAAAATTTGACCCAAAAAGATAATAAAAAAAG
>JALHTA010000304.1 GCA_022865545.1 Actinomycetota bacterium
ATATTGAAAGCTGGAAAGACAGGCGAAAAGATCTTTCCTATGAGACTGACGGGATAGTCATAAAAGTGGATAAATTCAGCCTCCAGCAAACCCTTGGCCAGACATCACGCAATCCCAGATGGGCAGCTGCATATAAGTTTCCACCGGAACAGGAAGTAACAAAGGTAGTCGATATAAAGGTAAGCATTGGAAGGACTGGAGCCCTTACACCGGTAGCCGAACTTGAACCTGTCAAAGTAGCTGGTTCTACAGTATCTCACGCCACACTCCACAATGAGGATGAAATAAGGAGAAAGGGTGTGATGATAGGTGACTGGGTAGTGATCCATAAAGCTGGTGATGTTATACCGGAGATAGTAAAGGTGATCACAGAAAAAAGGGATGGGACGCAAGGAGTATTTAAGATGCCAGATATCTGTCCGGTATGTAATTCAAAAGCTATTAGACCCGAAGGGGAAGTTGCCCTGCGTTGCCCCTCGATTGCATGCCCCGCCCAGCAGTTTGAAAAAATAGTGCATTTTGCTTCCAAGGGAGGTATGGATATTGATGGTCTTGGACCCGCAATAATTGAAAAGCTTCTGGAAAAGGGTCTCATTAAAGATGTATCGGATATTTATTACCAAAAGTATGAAGATATTATTTCACTTGAAAACTTCAAGGAGAAATCTACAAATAACCTTCTTGATTCCATAAAGAAAAGCAGGGAAAGACCTCTTTCCAGGCTACTGTTTGCCCTTGGGATAAGGTTTGTGGGTTCTCATACTTCAGATGTGCTGGCAGATCATTATAGGGATTTGGATTCACTTGCTGCAGCCAGTTTCGAAGAAACCAGCGGCATAAGTGAAGTGGGTCCTAAAATAGCCCAGAGCGTAGTAGACTTTTTTAATGGTAGGCAGAACATGGAAGTTATCGGGAGACTTAAAAGCGCAGGACTTAATTTCGGGGGAGGTAAAAGGGAAGTAGTCGAGAAGAAAGACTTTACCGGAAAGACATTTGTACTTACCGGAAAGCTTAAGAATTATTCCCGGGACAGTGCAAAAGAAATTATAGAAAATTATGGAGGAAGGGTAACTTCCAGCGTCAGCAAAAGCACTGATTATGTGCTTGCAGGTGAAGATGCAGGAAGCAAGCTCCAGAAGGCAGAAAAACTACGTATAAGAATAATATCTGAAGAGGAATTTGAAGACATGATGGCTGACGGGTAAATATTATTATATTGTGTTTATATTTTGACATCCAGATAGAAGGAGTTGAGAGTATATATGAATATTAGAAGTATGGCAGGTTATAAATAATGAATGAATATGACCCAAGACACAAGGACAGGCCTGATCCACGAGCAGGACTTAATATTACCTGGAGCGCACTGGACGGCATTTATTCAATACTATTTCTTGCAGCTGCCCTTACAGGTGTATATTTTGGATCCGCACAGATCTTTATAGCTCTAAGCGATAGGCAGCTTTTAAGTGCAAACATAAGTAATATCAGTTTTATAGTTCTTTATGGTATCCAGGTAATTCTGATGATGGGAGTCGTCTGGTTCATCGCACTTCATAAAAGAAAGGGAAGACTAAGGGATCTGGGGGTCAGGTATTACAGCATTGGAAAGACACTCTGGTATACCCTTATTTCGCTAATAGCTATTTTTGCCATAAGTTTTATATATGTCTTTGTGATGAATTCAGTTTTCGCAATCGAAGCACCTGCCAGCAAGATCGAGATCCTTGTAAAAAACCGCAGCATCTCAAACACCATACTCCTTATTGTAGTTGCCTTTATAGGTCCTGTGATCGAGGAAGTATTTTTCAGGGGATTTCTCTACTCGGCTTTTAAAAAGAACTGGGGGGTACTGCCGGCACTCTTTTTGTCCTCAGTACTATTTTCAATAGTGCACCTGCAGCTTTATAGTTTTGTCCCACTGATGATAATAGGCTGGCTGCTTGCCTATATATTTGAGAAAACAAGATCACTCTTTCCGGCAATATTTCTTCACGGTGTATATAATCTGATCCTGATACTTATACTGCTTGGACAGTTTGAGA
>JALHTA010000030.1 GCA_022865545.1 Actinomycetota bacterium
CCGAAATGATTTTCTTAACCAATAGTCTAATGATCTATTATTATAATTCTGTTCCTCCTTTTATAATGTTTATATATTCTGAGAAGAGATATTTTTTATATCTCTTTTTACCTGATATTTCTTTCAAAATTTCTATCTCTTCAAATTTTTTTATTATTTGATTAGCAGTCTCTTTACTTATCTCCAGTTCTTTTATTAATTCCTGTGATGTAATTATTGGTTTACGGAAAAGCAAATTTAGGAATTCAACGGCATATATACTAGAAACTTTTTTATCAAAAAGTTTTTTCAGTATTGTTTCTTTAAGAATAATAATTTTACTTGCCGAATTCGCTGCTTCTTCGGAAACTTCTTTAATGCCTTTAAGAAAGAATTTTAGCCATCCTTCCCAATCTCCATTTATTCTTATTCTCATCAGCAAATCATAATACTCAATTCTGTTTTTTTTGAGATAAAAACTTAGATATAATAAAGGATGAGATAATATCTTTTCCCAAAACAAATAAAAAGTAATTAGCAATCTTCCCGCTCTACCGTTACCATCAAGGAAGGGATGTCCTGACTTAGAATTATTTTTCAACTTTTAAGTCAAGCATAATTGACTTAAAGTAATTTTATTTATTTTCATAAAACGAATGCTATATCTAATTCACAGAAGAATATTATAAAATACCGTGCAAAGTTTTCGGTTGTTGGTTGAGGAAATAGAGATTGCCGCGCCCTGGTAAACCAGGACTCGCAATGACATTATAGACAGGCTAGACGCCTGTCCTACGTTGTTACTTGCAATGACATTTTAAGGATAAAGAAAAAAGTAGTTTATCGCCTCTTTGTATAGTATAATCAAAAATGCGTCTTACGTATAGCTTGCCAATATATTTTAATTAACCTGCTTATTTAACTCGCTATTAACTCAGCCAGGGAGGTGATTTTATCGTCAAATTGTCACTCTTCATCTTAGATATGCACTAACCATCATTCTACTATATGTTTTAGCTTAGTTGAAAAAAGATATAATGAAAGGAATGTATTAATGTATCAACCAATGAAGATCAGAAAATTGAAGAATTATGGTATCCCCTTTTATACTGTAAACATCTGGGAAAAATACTATTCTCGTGATTTGCTACCCCTACAGGAGGAGGCGGTCAGAAATTATGGGATTTTGAGTTGTGGGGACAATGGGAATGACCCCAGTGAAGTAAGACTTCACGGGGCAGGCAATAATAATTTATTAGTTATTGCTCCTCCTTCCTCGGGTAAGAGCTTCCTGGGAGAGATGGCCACTTTAGCACATCTAATTCATCAGAAAAAGAGCATCTATTTAGCCCCTTTCAGGTTTTACGCTGAAGAAAAATATTCACACTTTAAAAACCTGTATAGTGCTTGCGGATTGGAAACCATAATCTCTACCCGCAACCGCCAGGAAGATGACTCCCGCATAATTCAGGGAGATTATAAGCTAACAGTAATGGACTACGAGAAGTTCAATTATTTCCTCTTGATGTATCCTAAATTTTTAACCGATGTCTCTTTGGTGATAATAGATGAAATGCAGATTATCGATGACCCCAGATGGGGACCTCTTCTGGAAGAGATAATCGACCACTTGCTGAAAAAGGATTTAGCAAATCTCCGGATCATTGCCCTTTCCGCCCTGGTTGAAAATCAGGATATTCTCTTAAAATGGTTTCCCGCTCATCCCCTTGTCTCTTATCCCCAACCGGTAGAGATGCGTAAAGGAATGGTAAGGGAAGGTGTTTTCAAATACACTACGTCAGATGAGGAAAAAGCCTCCCGGAGAGAGATATTTTTTAAACCGAAGGCTGTCCGGGATAACTGTTTTGAAGATTATATCTTAGAAACTGTGAAGTACTTTATAGAAAAAGATGAGCCGACTTTGATATTCTTCGCCACCCCTGAGGAGACCCGGCAATGGGCCGGATGGCTGGCCTCCCGCTTGGAATCCCCTGCCGCCTCTTGTGCTATAAAAGAGCTTAAAGGAATGGGAGATACTCTGTCCCGGAAGGATTTGCAAGAGCTTCTGGGAAAAGGAGTGGCTTATCATAATCCGGACCTTTCCTGGGAAGAAAAAAACCTGGTGGAAACTCACTTAAAAAGAGGAGATATAAAGATTGTCTGTGCCTCTACCAAATATTCCATCGGTATTAATCTGCCTTTTAAGAATATTATCATTCCTTTCGATAAAATACATAACCATGACGGAAATTACCTCCACAATCACCGGACCAGTCTTGGTTTTGCCGATATCCAAAATATGGGCAGAAGAGCCGGTAACTCAAGTTTTGGCCGGATAATCTTTTTGGCCTATTCTCTCCTTTCCGAAACTATCCACCAGAACACCTATTCCAATTTCACCGGAAATAGCAAGCATAAGAGTAAAACGGCAATTAGGCGGCTGGTCAAGGAAGAGGAAGGTCTGCTCACTTTTATCTTGAGCCTGTCGGGAAAGCATAAAATAAAAGCAAGTGAGATAAAAGAATATTTAAAGAAAGGGGCAACTCACCTTTCCGGCTACTGGCACTTCAGCTTTGATAAGGAGAATATAGAGAAAAAAATAGATAAATACTTAAATATCCTAAAACAGAATAAATTAATCAGAGAGATTAAAGGAGGTATTTTATCTCCTATGGCTAACGGTATTCTGATCAGCGCACTAAAGATTAAAGTAGAGACCTATCTTTTATTTAGAAACTGGGTGGAATATAGTAAGAAGGAGGAAATCAGTGATTTGGAAATACTCCTGCTTTTAGCCCTTAGCGCAGATGGCAGGGCACTGCCCATCCCCATTTCTCAATTCTACAGGGTTGATGATAGAAAAGAAAGCTATAATCGAGGTTGTAAGGGAAATTACCGGAAAAAGCTCCTGCATCTGATATTTAAACAGGGAGATGAAGATAAAAAGCTCTACCGGGATAAAATTATGTTGAAAAAAATAGAGAAAGATTCTGTTCCTCTGGAAGATTCTCTGACTTTTAAGAAGACCTTATTGTTATTTGATTGGATAAAGGGGGAAAAGGATATCGAAACTATCGAACAGGAGAATGGACTTTATGAGGATGCCATTCGGGTACTGGGAGAGGGTTTTTCCTGGTTGGCTGATAACTTGGCGGAAATAGCAGAAAATGAGGGCTGGAGAAAAGGTCGGGAAGAAGATTTGAATAAGATAAAGATATTATCCAAAAGATTAATTGACGGC
>JALHTA010000305.1 GCA_022865545.1 Actinomycetota bacterium
TCCTGTCATGATAAGAATGGGCTTACCGCATTCAACCAACTGGTCAATGAAATTCTTTGCCTCGTCAGTGGTCAGTTCATTGGGATCGATGTTTGTGACAGCATCGGCCCGGCAGTGCCGGCAGGCAAGGTTACAGGCCCGGGTAAGTTCCCATGCCACTAGTCGGGGTGGTTTTGTCAATTGGATTTATCCTCCATTATTTGGAATATTATGTTGGTTACACAATATAATAATATCATTTATTTTTAGAAAAAAATAATTTGATCAGATTATCTTCCCTGACCTTTAATGAATAGAAGTGCACCAAGTAAACCTATAGTTAATCCTACTGTACCGAATCCTGGTAAACTATTGGATTCTCCTTCTGGTCCCGGGAAATCAGTTGAATCACCTGGAAGGAAGCCTTTCTCCAACTCTTCATTATTGGAAAAACCATCAAAATCTGAGAGCGTGAGATCACAACCTTATTATTAACCTATCTAGTTGACTTTCTCGTTTTCAATAAATTGAGATATTTGGGTTGACTGATATTTGGATTTCAAGCCAGTAAAATCCATTATGTCTTTCATAATACTAAAAATAACTACTGAACCAAGAGAAATAATATTTTCATCATTCCCGGTCATCTCAAAGGCTTTATCGGCAGCTGGCATCTCAAACCGGCTGATACCTTCCCTATACTCTTTGAGTCTTTCGCTCCTTGATTCCCTGATATAAGCACTATTCTTAGGGGTGACGCCTACTAAATTTAATTCGTACCTGAAACACGGTCTGTTAAACAGGGTCGTCAGTATATATACACTCACCGGGAATTTGTACTCTGAATCCATATCCTTTATGTGGCTCTCTAGCAGTTTGTAGATATCCTTCTCCTGCCTTTTCTGGTTGTATCTATATACTTTTGAGGGGGGAATCTCTTCTTCTTCAAGGTATCCTGTATCATTCAGTGCCCTTAAGTATCCTGTAATTATCAACCTGTGAATATCATATCCTTTGGACTTGAGTTCCCGGGAGATACTGCTTATCGACATCTGTTTGTCTTTAAGCATATTCAGGGTTGTTGAAAAGAATTTTTCTGACATAGTAAGACAATTTGTTATTGGTAACAAACCTGATAAACACTTTGGTAATATGGGGTGCGTATCCACCTGACAATTACAAAAAACGTAAAGTTTTTAACCTTTTTATAGTATTTTATTGATGGTTCCCTTCTAAAAAGAAAGAAAAAAATCATCGACACAGAGTACTTATAATGTTACAAATAGGTGTGATTGAATGAATACAGAAATTATGTTGAAGCAGATGTGTAAAAGTGAGATCAACGACTCAGATATCAAAGCAATCTGTAAAAGCCGTGGTTTTCCTGTCAAGGAGGCAACTTCTCGTGACGTTTTTGAAAACTTTTTCATCTCTACGATTGGCATAAAGGAAGTACTGAACTCATTAACCTATGAGGAAGTTGTATTCCTCCACTTGCTCAATAAGATAAACAAAAAAGTTGATATCGAGTACTTCGAGAGACTATACGGTAGCGCAAAACCTGCGAAAGGTTATTATTACGGGACATTTAACCAGCGATATAA
>JALHTA010000005.1 GCA_022865545.1 Actinomycetota bacterium
TCCATCTACTCTCTTTCCCGGCCTATTTCTGGCTCATATAATTTGATATATATCTTGCGGTACTCCGCGGTCCGCTCCGGAAAAGGTGGTAAAAAAACCTGCCTGCAAGCCGCTTTTTGGATTTCCTGCCGGATGGATCCCTGCTGCTTCCCGGATCTTGAAGATTCCCCATACTTCCCTGGTCCGGGGAATTATTTGATTTGAGGGCGTTTGAGACTGGATCCCTGCAAAAATCGATTATTGGCCTGCAGACCTTATCCCAGGTAAAGTCCCCGGCAGCACTCCTGGTATTTTCCACACATTCCCGGTGGAACTTGCTGTCTCCAGCCAGCTTAAGTATTGCTTCTGCAAGTTCTTCGGCTGAGCCTTCCTTTGTCACAAGTCCAAGTCTCTTTATTTTTACCAGGTCGCTTAAATGATCTCCCTCTGTTGATATGATCGGGAGACCCGCCCAGAGATAATCCAGTATCCTTGTCCTGAATGAAAACCTGGTCTCTATATGCTCGGGATGAGTTATGATGCCGGCATCTGCTTCAAGTAAGTAATTCTGTCTCTGGTTATAATCTACCCAGCCAAAATTAAAGAAAATATTTTCATCATAGAGCTCCAGTCTTTTTGCAAGCTCTACTGTCTCATTTACCATCTGGAGAGCCTTTACTTCAGGATTTGGATGTTTTACACCCATAAAGAAAAGTTTGATATCGCTTCTTTTTTCCTTTACGGCAGCCATGGCTTTTACAAGTGTAAGCGGGTCAAACCAATTATAGATGCCGCCTCCCCATATGATCACAAAATCATCCCTTTTTATTCCATCGACCTTTCCTTTCAGCACATCTTCGGTATGGATGGGCCTACTGGAGGGAAGCCCAAAAGGAACAACACTTATCATCCGCTTCATGGTAGGGTCAATATTGTAGGCAAAGGGATTCACCCTGTTAAGCGCCGCGAGCATTCCCAGCCAGAAGTCTCTCTGCCTGTCCGATGCACATATAAAAAAGTCTCCATAATAGAATTGCTCATTAAAATATTTCTGGATCGACTTATGGATCTCGAGTCTTTCCTTCATATTCTCATTACTGTACTCTGCAAGGGTAGCCAGATTGTATGGGTCATAAATATCTATTATCAGGTATTTCCCCATATTCTTAAGGCTCCTGAATTTTGATAATGTCATACCATTGCAGAGGAGGACATCTGCATCTTTTATTATTTCCCTTAAACTCCCCTCGTCCTTATACTGGACCATTTTAAAATCCTGCTGCCCAAGGTCCGGCTTATTGGGTATGGCAAGTATCACATTCATATGTTCTGATAGTTCTTTTGCAAAATTCCATACTCTTATAGCAGGCCCTGCCATCTCGCTTGCCACTACATCACTTGTTATTATGGCCAGTGTCCTTTTTATTTCCTTCTCAAAGACTTTATGCATGCCCAGGCTCTCCAGTATATCAATATGATTTCTCTGATAGACAGGATCAGCCGATACTGGCATAAACTGAGCCTTAAAATATGCAAAGACTGCTTTATCATCCCTTTTCCTTGCCCCCTGTATTTTCTTTCTCTTTTCCATAAGTCCCGGTAGATCATCAAAAAAGCTCTTTGCGGCAGCAAGGGAACTTAGCGGCTCCCTGGCTATGCATACTTCTTTATCACCTGTAATACTCACGCCTGAATCTTTTTTACCACCACTGCCTGCTTCAGTCGCTGTTTTTACCTCGGAAAGGTCATAATATTTCCTGTAGTCAAAATCCAGGTCCACAAAAACACGGTTGAAAATATTTGCAAGTGTTCCGGAAAATGCCCTTGCAAGATTGGTATCATCATAATTTTTAAATACGGAGTATAGCGAATTCCTCTCCTTGAGGAATCTTAATTTATCTTCACTGAATATCCTGGATGTTCCATGATGATGATGGTATACAAGAGAATCCGGTGCAAATATTACCTTATAGCCGAGCACCCACAATCTCCATCCCAGATCCACATCTTCATAATATGCAAAAAAATCTTCATCAAATCCACCCACATCAAGAAATATATCCCGTCTTATGAGCATGGCTCCGCCATTTGCGAAAGGAAGGTATTTATACTGTTTGTGCAGATCTTTTTCAATTGGGAGACCAAAATCGATCTGGAAGCCCTTACCCTCAAAATTTATCATCCCGCCCACAAAATCAAGGTTCTTGCCATCCATTGAGAGCACTTTTGATCCTGATGCGACCGTTTCCTTATCTCCATAGACGGGCCTGAGTAGCTCTATTAACCACTTGCTGTCTACTTTTGTATCATTGTTCAGGAATGCTATATATTCGCCCTGCGCCACCCTGGCCGCCTGATTATTCGCATAGGCAAAACCCATATTCTTATTATTTTTAATGATCTTTACTTTACTGTAATTCGCTTTCAAGAATTCTATTGAGTCATCTGAAGAACCATTATCAACTACTATTATTTCAATCTTATCCTGCGGATAATTAAGATTATTTATACTTTCCAGACAATCCTTAAGATATTTTTGACCGTTTAGATTTACAATCGATATTGTAATAAGCGGATAATCAAAAATCTCATTCATAAGAAAAAAACTCCAAAAAAATAATAAAACTTTATATTAATAATTGAATTAGGATAAATTATAACAAACAATTATTTTTAAACAATATTTTAAAGCAATGGACGATACCAGACCATTTTTTGCATTCTAACTATTACATTTCTTTACTTATAAATTCTTTCATTTCCAGGCAGGTTTTAAATCCTAAAGAACTGGCAATTACTTTCGCTGTTCCAGTTTTGACCATATCACTATCTTTATGATAATCAAATTTGCACCTTCTCCACTTGCCATCTTTGCCAAAACCTTCATATAAATTACTACCTTTTCTTGAGGGTTTCATATTAAAATATTTTAATAATCTTTTAATCTTCCCATGGTCAAATCTTACCGGCATATTATAGACCCAGCTCTTTTCTTAGGATATCTCTGTCTCCCCGACATCTAAGCACTTTCAACATATAGATCTGGGTTTCTACAGACTCAACCTTAGAATAAAGATCAACTTTCTCTAAATAGATATCCACAAACTCTAATATTGAATTTAATAAATCTTCAACCGCTTCTTCTTTTGCGGTACCTTCTCCATAAAGATTCAATTCATTAACAGAAATGGTCCAGCCTTTTAATTCTTTATCAAATTCTTCTGTTATACTAAATCTCATATTCTTCAATAGACGGTCTATGAACTGTTTTTTAATATGGGAAACATTATCTAATGTATTGGCTTTACAGGTTATAACTTCAAGACCAGATAAAACTGCGTTATTTATATCACAGTAATATTTTTTTGTATCCCTTATATTGTATTTATCTAAAACAACTTTCATTTTTAAATCCTCGTATAATAAGATAATAAATTTTATTGATATATTTTTTTATTTATTATATCTCAAGATAGTCCCTGTAGTCAACATGGTCACAGCAATACTGTTGCGGAAATGCTTCTATAATAGCTTTTCCAGAATTTATTATCATTGGAAGTATTGATATTATATAATTATTAATCTAAGGTTAAGTTAAAGACAAAACTTGGAAAACTAAGGATAATAATGAAAGATATAAATATCGCATTTATCACCGAGCGGATGATCAAGGGTCATGGTGTAGATCTTGTCGTTGACCGCCTTGCAGACGGGCTTGCAAAAAAGGGATACCATACCAAAGTCTACTGCAATTATTTTGATGAGACCTTTACACACAGGAAATCTTATTATATAGAGAGGCTGCATTATTTTAAACCTGCGGCCAATCCCATAATATATGAACAGAGGATCAGGAAACTGGTCCCCTATCTTAATAATAAGGATGTCGACCTTTTTATTATCCAGTCCTTTCCATTTTACAGCCTGATCCCCAAACTTAATGCTCCGGTATTGGCTGTCGACCATGGCGTCATATCGGTTGCCGGCCTTCCGCTTAGGCGTAGGATAAAATTCAGGTATATGGAATATTCCCAGAATATCTCCTATTTTAAAAAAGCAGAAGCACTTGTGACCGTATCGAAATACCTCCTTGGCTGCCTTCCCCTCTCGCTCAGAAAGAAGGCATCTTATATATATAATGGAGCTGACCATTACCAGACAGAGGATGTCACCCCTGATGCTGTGGCGGATTTCAGGAATAAATGGGGTGTCTCTGATGATGATATCCTGATGCTCTATGTTGGAAGGTTAAACCTTTCCAATCAACCCTATAAAGGACTCAGCGATTTAATATCTATATATCAGAAGACCCATACAAAGTATAAGAATATTAAACTTATGGCAGTCGGATATGGTTCCAAGAATGATGAGGAGTATCTCAAGAATCAGGGAATACTTGCAATCGGAAATGCGTCGGAGTCACTTATGCCTCTTATCTACAATTCCTGTGATATATATAACACTGCATCACGCTGGGAAGGTTTTGATCTTCCAATTGCCGAGGCTCAGGGATTCGGAAAACCGACCATCAGCTATAATATAGGAGCTCATCCGGAAGTTGCAAATAATGAGAGGACCGGATTTGTAGTAGAAGATAGCAAGCAGTTCAGGGAAAAGCTGGAAATAATGATACTTAATCCTGATATGCGTGAGAGTATGGGTAAAGAGGCGCTGGAGTATTCAAAAGATTTTACCTGGGAAAACAGTGTCAATAATTATGATAAACTCATCAAGGATATGCTTGATCTCAAGGACTCTGATATACAGCCCAAACCTGATATAAACCGCTACAAGCCGAAAAAGAGTTCTGATGTATCAGTTGTCATGGTTAATTACAATTCATCATATTTGGTGTTGAAAGAGTGTCTTCAGTCTTTGAGAAATCAAACACATAAAAATCTGGAAATAATCATTTTTGATAATAATTCATCAGATCAGGAAGTGCTTGATGAGATAAAAATTGAATTTCCCGAGATCAAAGTCATCTATTCAAAGAAAAACCTTGGATATGGGGAAGGTCTTAACCAGGCTATCAGTAAGGCTGGCTCAGAACTAATCCTGATATCAAATTTTGATGTAGTCTACAATATCGATGCTATCCAGCAGATGGTAAAACTCATAAATGAGATTGAAAGTGTATATATAGGAGTGGCACCAAAAGTCAAACTGTACTTCCAGAGGGAATTTATTGAAAGTGTCGGTCTTTATATAGATGATAATTTAAACCTGGGCCATTATGGACTGGGACAGCTTGACCTTAGCCAATACAATAGAACCGAAGATATCTTTGGAGTATCCTTTGTGTCGGCACTTGTCAGGAGAAGGGCATTTCTAGGGGACAAGGTGGGACCTATCGATCCAAGTTTTTCCCTATTCTATGAGGATGTTGATTTTTCATACAGGGCCGCCCTTCATGGCTATAAATTCAGGTCATGCCCGCAGGCAATATTATATCACCGCCATGGGTATAGCTTCAGGGATGAGGCCTCAGGCTTTCAGACAAAATATTACTGGCAGAAATTAAACCTGCTAAAAACTGCATATAAAAACAGTGAGGATGGAAACCTCAAGAGGATAATCGCTAATGAATTTGGCATCCACAGATCCAATTACAAGGACCCCAATATGAGGGCAATATCCAAAAAGATAGTAAGGGATTTTAAAAGCA
>JALHTA010000306.1 GCA_022865545.1 Actinomycetota bacterium
AAAGTATTTTTGCATTTCATATCTTTATTATAGCATAATTCTAGCAGAATATATATTCTTGTCAAATTGTTGATTTGTTTTGGGAAAAGGTGTATAATAAAGTACTTATAATGTACTTATGATTAATAAAGATGTTATAAAAATAAGAGCCTATAGGGACTATTAATTTTCTAGAACCCTCATCAACCGTTATGTAAACCGTCCCTTTGATAGGAATGGTCACAACTCCTATTAGTGTACATCCTCCAAGAACAATTGAAAACAAAGCGATTAGCGATAAAACCAGGATAACTTTCTTTATTGTATTTTTATTCATACTCACAATTTTCACCCCTACTTTTATTTTAATTTCTTCATTTTTCTTTTTACTAATTATATCACATAATAAACTTGATATTGAAATAATTAGAAATATAATTTTTTTAAAATGTTATGGGGTATAGATAATTTATGGAATTGGAAATAAGAAAAGGGTAGTGGGTATTTTTCTTTTACAAAAAAAATAGCCCATACCCTTTTCTTTTTAAAGTTATTTTAAATTTAATATACTTTTTATTCTACCGGGATAGTTACTGTAATTGACCAAAGACCGGTAACGGTTTTACTTTTCTCACCGGAATAATTTATGCTATCAGCATAAAATGTATGTTTCCCTATTGACAAACCGGTAATTTCTAAAGTTTCATCTCCTGTAATTGTACCTTCACTTCCGCCATCATCTACAGAAATAGTATAAGTTTCTGCAAGGGCTGCAGTAGTACCTGATAACTTTACGGTCACGGTTTTGCTGAAAAGAGAACATCCGGTTAAAAGGGTAGCTGATAATAAAACCACAACTAATACTAATAAAGCTTTAGTTAAAATATTTTTACTCACGACAGTTTTTTCCTCCTTTCCTATTTATTTTTTATTCACTTTAGTGTACTAACTATACTCTACCTATATGTATAAGTTAAATACTTTTAATAAGTATAGCAAATTGGTTTTCGTTTTTCAATTATTATTTGCGATTTGTCATTTAAAAATCACAAGAACCCCCCCCTTTTTGTTAATAATTAAAAGTTTAGGACAAGAAAAGGAGTATGTTAATAAAAAAATTAAAATAGAATCATAAAATAAGTAACTTAAAATATTAAGACTTTAAGAAAAAAAGATTAAGGTTGAAATTAAAAAACGAAATTATAGGCAGGCTATTTTATTATTTGTTTTTTATAACTAAAATAGCCTGCCTATAATATTTATAACAAACTAATAATAATAATAGTAAGGGCTAACTGGAATTGTTACGTAATTTGTTCTTCCGTTATATGTAGTTTGATTTGTGTCACCATAGTAATAGTACCAGTTGCCCCAATACCACCAAGCATCATCATATCCATCTGCTTCAAAATAATAATTTCCACCTGGTACATTAGTTATTGTGAGCCTACCATAAGCATCAGTTTTTCCTTGCAAAACTCCATCCATATAGATATCATATCTTCCCGGACCATTAACTGTAACGACAACCGTCCCAGTAGTAGAGATGATTATTATCCCACCACCGCATCCGGTAAGCCCAATTGTTAACAAAGTAACCACAACTAATATTAAAATAATTTTCTTTATAATCTTTGTATTCATAATTTGCTCCTCCTATAAATAATTTTCTTTCTATGTTTATATAATACAATAAAATACAAAAAAATCCTTCTTTTTTCTAAAATTATTTTAATTATTTTTAAAATATTTTTTACTATAAAATTTGAGGTAAAAGTTGTAGGCTTAGAGTCGCTACTTTAACCCATTAACGAATGAATAATATTAGACATGCGAGAGGACTCTCATACGGGCAGACACAAGGCTTGCCCGTATTAAAAACTGTAACTAAAAATTTATATTTTGTATTTTTCTTTATTACTTATTACTCATCACTGTATTTGTGTCCTACATTCATCTCCTCCCCCTTGAGGTGGGAGGATTAAGGTGGGGGTGATCTTTTATCTTTTACATTTGTAATGTTTCTTTCCCGCAATTGTTCCCCGCAACTATGCGCTAAACGTTACTCGCTCTACGCTAATTAAATACTGACCATTTGACTAATTTAATTTGTGAATTGTATTATCCTGTATTTTATTTACTAATGACTAACGACTATTCACTATCGACTATTTTAATATTCTGCAATGGTAAAGGTTGAATTATAAGGATAAACTTGCACATTCTGGCTAATACTAATATCGGGTAATTGTGCATTTAATTCTGCTACATAAGATTTCACATAAAGATATGCTTCCTGTAGGCTAACTCTGGTATCAAGATTGGTATCTGCCGGGTAACTGCCATAATAACCACAACCTGTACACAAAGCCATAGTAAACACTCCAAAGGGATCGAAATCACCTGGTGTTATCGGTGTAAGTTCCATACATTTCTGGTAATAATGGCAGGAAGTCAATACTTTATATTCATTGGTAGTAAGCAGTCCCTTGTATTCGGCCTGAGAAAAGACATTGATAACCTCATCATTAAAAGATTCTAATTTTTCTTTAGAAGTTGTTGTTTCGTCTATTGACTTTCCGATAAACCCGCCGGAATAACAGGAATCAAGAAAGACTACTTTGGTGCCGGGTATTGCGCTTACAGCGCTTTCTAAGTCGTCTACACTGATGGCTGAATTAGCAAAAGAGGTCATATCAGCAGGGCAAATATAAGAAGTGTTCCCCACTAGAGCACCATGGCCGCTAAAATAA
>JALHTA010000307.1 GCA_022865545.1 Actinomycetota bacterium
GGGACCATTTACATAATCATCTGATTATAAATTCAGTAAGTTTTGTAGATGGCAGAAAGTATACTGGTACGAGGGATAGTCTAGTAGATCTTAAAAATGAAAGCGATGGACTGTGCAGGGAGTATGGACTGTCAGTAATAGAAAAGCCATTTAGAAAGGTAAGAGACAGTACTGCAGAGAAGAAACTGCGACAAAGGGGCATAAGACCGTGGAAAGATGATCTTCGCTACTTTATAAGCGAGGCTGTTAAAAATACAAATAATCTATTAGAGCTTAAAAAATATCTCAAATTCCATTATGGAGTAGATATAAAGATCCAAAGCAGTAATTTAAGTTTTAGGCACCCGGATAAACAGAAATTTTGCAGGGGTAAGAAGCTAGGTATTGTATGGACTAAGGATAATATAGAAAAAACCTTCAAGGAAAAGAGAAAGGTTAATTTAAAAAAAAGAAAGTGCAATCCAAAAAAAGAGAAGGAGTATTTTAAGAATAAAAATAGGATCGACATATTAAAGGAAAGTATCAATGGAATAGAGCAGGATATTAGCTGGGATACCAGGAAAGAAAAATTTAAACAAGAGAAGTTAAAAGAATTACAAAAGGAAATAGATACAGAAAAGTATGGTATTGATTTAGAGGATGATAGAGGGCTGGAAAGATAAATATTTTTAATAATTAGAAGGCAGATATTTCTATAAAGAGAAAATATTTAGTTTTTCGAAAAAGATGTAGATACTAATGATAAATAGGTTATAATCATATAATTCAAATATAAAACATAAACTTTGAAATGATGAGTACAAAGAACGAATTTAATAATTATGCTTTTATTGACGGAGAAAATATATATAAATCAATTCGAAGTCAGGGATGGAAATTAGACTATTATAAATTTAGGATATATCTTAAAGAAAAATATTCCGTTTCCAGGGCATTTCTTTTTATCGGTTATATAAAAGAGAAAAAAGTATTGTATAAATCCTTAAAAAAATCAGGGTTTGAACTTGTCTATAAACCAACAATTAAAAAAGGTGATGGTGAAACAAAGGGGAACGTAGATGCTGAGCTTGTACTAAAAACAATGATTGAGCTTAATAATTTTAATAAGGCAATTATTATTACCGGCGATGGGGATTTTTGTTGTCTAGTGAAGCATTTGATCGAAATAAAAAAGCTTAAGATTTTAATGATACCAGATAGAATAAACTATTCTGCTTTGTTTAGAGAATTCAGGAAAGATATTATTTATATGAATGAGTTAAGGGAAAAACTTAGATATAAAAAAAGATGGGGAGTATCCAAAGGACAAAACCTTTAGCGTGCCCCATCATCGTAATTATACGCAGTTTATAACTGCAAAAGTATTCTACTACTACTCGATTATTATTGTCAATAAAATTATTTTTAGAGGTCCATTAGTACACTTGCTTCCTTTGAATTATTACTGGAAATACGTATATGTGACTTAATAACTAGCTCATCAAAATCATTCCCGGACTCAATATAGTAAAAACCTTTAAATATTGTAATCCCTATTTATTATATGCTTTAATAAGTTCCAGTGCCGATCTGCAAAAAGCTGGAAGATCATCCGGGATCCTGGAAGTCACGAGATTACCATCGACTACAACTTCCTTGTCAATATAATTTCCTCCTGCATTTTTAAGGTCGGTAGCAATGGCTATATAACCAGTGACATTTTTCCCCCTGCAGATGTCCGCTTCCACCAGCATCCATCCCCCGTGGCAGATGGAAGCTATCACCTTACAGCTGTCAAATGCTTTCTTTACGAGGCCGACCATA
>JALHTA010000031.1 GCA_022865545.1 Actinomycetota bacterium
CAAATATTTTGATCCCACTCCGGTTTCACTTACAGTCAGCATATTATTCTTTCTTTTCGGGATAACAAACTATAGATTGGGAGAGATAGTACCTGCTACCAGGGATGCATTATTAGAAAATATAAGGGATGGGGTGATAGTTCTTGATAAAAACAACCGGATAATGGAAATAAATCCTATTGCAAAAAAGATAATTAAATCCGTAAAAGTACTTGGTAGGGATATTAAGAGTTTCTGGCCAAAATACCATGATTATCTTCCAGGTCATTCGGCAATGGATAGGGAACTATCGGTGGGTACTGGCAGCAATAAAAAAATATATGATGTTCAGGTATCGCCATACTCTGATTACAGGGGAGATCATATCAGCACTATTGTCTCTTTGAGGGATATTACCGAGAGAAAGAAGACTGAAGAAAAATTAAGATACCTTTCATTCCATGACAAGATGACAGGTCTTTACAATAGAGCATTTTTTGAAGAAGAACTAAAAAGACTTGATGTAGACAGGGAGCTCCCCATAAGTGTCGTGATGGGTGATGCAGATGGTTTAAAACTTATAAATGATACTTTCGGATATGAGAAGGGTGATGATCTCCTGATAAATATTGGCAGGATAATAAAGGATACCTGCAGGGAGGAAGATATAACCGCCCGCTGGGGAGGGGATGAATATGCCATATTGTTTCCCAGGACAGACGAAAAGACTGCACTGAAGATAGTTGAGAGAATAGAAAATAATTGCATCAATATATCCTCCACTGATTCCATGCCTATAAGCATATCTTTAGGGGCAGCAACGAAGACAGTTATCTCCCAGGACATAAAAGAAACCATCAGGCAGGCTGAGGATAGGATGCGCTGCAAAAAGATGTTAAAAACAGAAAGTGTCCACAGCTTGATGATAATGTCCCTGCGTAAAACACTCCAGGAAAAAAGTTATGAGACAGAGGAACATATTGACAGATTAAAGAAAATAGCCCAGAAGCTGGGGGAAAAGGTAGGTCTTTCATCAAGCGAGATAGACGAGCTGTCTCTAGTCGCGGTACTTCATGATATAGGTAAGGTGACAATTGCAGACAGTATTTTGCTCAAAGCAGGAAAACTGACTAAAGAAGAATGGAAGACCATGAAAAGGCATCCAGAAATCGGCTACAAGATAGCTATATCTTTTCCTCAGCTAGCGTCCATAGCTGAATTCATACTTTACCATCATGAATGGTGGGATGGAAATGGATACCCCCGGGGCATAAAAGGAAAAAATATCCCCCTACTATCCAGGATAATCACAATCATTGATGCATATGATGTCATGATAAACGGCCGTCCCTATAAGAAACCCATGGCCCATGAAGAAGTCATAAAAGAGCTAAAAAGGTGTGCGGGAATTCAGTTTGATCCGGAACTGGTAAAGAATTTCACTCAGGTGATCCAAAGAGATTTCAGCAAGACTCTTTAAAGATAATTACTGGTCTTTTCTTCCGGATCTAAATATGCGTTTTATTTTTCTAAAAAATCTTCTTATGCTGAACTCATACTGATAATGAACCTCTATTTCGTCTATTCCTGTTATCTCTGCCAGTAAATCCTGGACAGTATTTGCTTTATCTTCATTGCTTATAATGATAAGGACATCACCGGGATAGATAAATGTATTACCCTTTGGAATATGTTCATGTCCGGCTCTTTTTATCCCGATTAATAGACAGTCATCGGGCCAGTTTATTTCCTTTATTCTTTTATTTTCAATTTTTGAGTCTATATGTATGGGGATCTCTATTACGACTTTTACTTTTTGGTCACCGATAAATCCTCTATATTCATTATTCTTAAGTGATCTTTCCATCAGGGATTCATAGATCGGCTGTGTACCCATAAGGCCTGATATCACATATGCTATAAAAACCACAAGCGAAAGCGGTAAGAAATGCTGGAAAGACCCAGACATCTCTGTTAATAGCACTATACCTGTGATGGGGGCCTTGACTACTGCAGCAAAATATCCTGCCATGGCAAGTATTATGAAATTATTGATATATGCAGGATCTATATTGGAGAATTGCTGTATGACGGATATTATCAGTTTTCCTGATAATGCACCTATGGCAAGCACCGGTAAGAATATCCCGCCTGGTGCCCCTGAGCCATAGCTGATAATGGTAAATCCAAATTTTACGAGCAGAAGGACTATAATAATATTTAAAGAAAAGGAATTTGTTGTAAGAGATCTAATAAGACCGATCCCGCCTCCAAGAACCTGAGGATAAAAGATTATGAATACCCCAGCAAGGATTAGAGGAATAACCGGTCTTACATAAGCAGGGATCCATTTTCTCCCAATATATAATTCCTTATACTTAAGAAGTGAGATATTAAAAACTGCCCCGAATATACCCAAAAAACACCCAAGTATGATAAGGTAGATATAGTTATTAAGTGGAAGCACTTCCATATCGATGAAACTAAAAATCGGGTCTATTTTAAATATTTTTTCTGATACTATATCGGCTGCAATTGCTGCCGGGACCGCAGAAAGAAGGATCAAGGGGGAGAATCTTTTATGAATTTCTTCAAGAGCAAACATAACTCCGGCCAGAGGAGCATTAAAAGCTGCTGCAAGACCCGCACTTGCACCGCTTGATACGAGAAAGCTCTCTTCAATCCTTATCCTCCTAAAGACCCTGCTAAAGCCAAGTCCCACAGCAGCACCTATCTGGATCGATGGACCCTCTCTACCAAGGGAGAGCCCGCTTCCCAGGGCAAGGATTCCACCAATTATTTTTCCAAGGATGACTTTCCACCAGCTCATATCAAATTTTTTTAGAAGGAGCCCTTCTATCTGTGGGATTCCGCTTCCACGGACCATGGGTTCTTTTTTTATAATCAGTCCTATTAAAAGACCTATGAGGATTAGTCCAATAAAAAATACCGGATAGAGCCATATCCTGTCCTCGAGGAAAGAATTAAGCCCAATCGTGTTCTCTTCAATCCTCTCAAGTGCGATCCTAAAAAGGACGACGACGAGACCCGTTATCAAACCAATCAGTATTCCTTCAAAAATGAGTTTGAGGCGGAAACTATACCAATGCCTTAAAGTGTTTACTGTGCTGTTTTTTGATGAGTCGGTCATTATTGGCAGGCCGGTCCTTTAACGGGAAATTTATTTAAAAACATAATTAATTAAAATATCTAAAAAATAGATTCATGTCAAATGGATGATCATGTCAAATGGATGATCGTGGACAATTATTTTAAATTTTGCTATATTCTATCAGTGAATTTATAGAGCAAAAGTTCTTTTACTTTATATTTGTTCTGATATAATGAATGTTCTGTTCAAGAGTGGGGGTGTAG
>JALHTA010000308.1 GCA_022865545.1 Actinomycetota bacterium
ACTCACATTCCTGATCCCCATACTTTCATCAAAGACATTTAAATATTAATTTATTTCCCAAATTTTATAAAAAAATATTATATAATGTTTATCCAGAAGCAGGTTCTTATAAATTCTCCAGTATCAATATGGGATGGGTCCGATGAACACTAAAGCGGAAGCTCCACCCATCTTCCTTCACTATTTGATATCATGCTGGCCTCCAGGACTTCCTGGACCTTATAACCAGAATGCATATCTGCAATAGGCTTTATGCCTTCGGAAACATTTTTAACAAAATCAAAGGCATTACCCAAGTGATATCTCATCCACCCAACTGAAAACTTTGGCCCCGGAAATTGAGTAGCAGGTTTGGGATATCTCTGCACTGTCTCAATAGCCGTAAAGCCCCTTCTTCCACCTATAGGTTCTCCAGTGTCCCTTGTGTCATAGACTTCAAGAAAATTTGGCTGCATGCTATTAAATTTAATAGCACCTTTTTCACCATGTATTTCTATGCGGTATTCATCATTTGCGCCGGTAGCTACCTTTGAACCCTCAATGGTACCGATACAGCCATTGGCCGATTCAAACATAATAAGGGCCAGATCATCAACATCTACTTCACCGAACTCCCCGGGTTTTCCTGCAATAGGTCTTTTCTTTGTAAATATTTCAAGTCTTGAGAATACTTTTTTAAAATCTCCTAGAAGGAACCTGGTCAGATCGATGACATGACTGGCCAGATCATAAAGTGAACCCCCGCCGCAGAACTTTTTCTGCAGCTTCCAGTAAAGGGGACGGTTTGGATCAGAATTACCCGCATGAAGGTATGCTATCCTTGCATTATATATTCTGCCGAGCAGACCTTCCTCAATAAGCTTTTTTGCCCTCATCATAGCCGGCTGGTAGCGGTATTCAAATGTTACCTGCGATATAAGCTGGGGATGTGCATCAGCAGCTTTTACTATTTCTTTTGCCTCAGCCAGATCCATGGCAAGAGGTTTTTCACAGTTTACATGTTTTCCGGCCTTTAAGGATTCTATTATTATTTCCTTATGCAGGAAGTTCGGAGTGCAGACCTCTATTATATCAATATCATCTCTTGCAATAAGGTCCCTCCAATTATCAGTTGCAAATTCAAAACCAGCCTGCTCCACTCCTTCCTCGGCATCAGAGACCGGGACAGAAGCAACTCCTACCATCTTTAATCTGGCAGGCATGGGTTTATAGTAATAGGGGAGATTAAGGTAAGAAAGGGTATGTACTCTTCCTATAAACCCGTAGCCCACCATGCCAATTCCTAATGTTTTCATTTAAATTCACCTCATGATCTAATAATCAATTTTTAAATAAGAAGGCTCCCGCCATACTGTATGATCCGTATAACTGTATTCCCTATAGATTTAAAATATGGACAATTGTCCTAATAACCATATTCTTTTTCTACGTCTGATATGGCCTCTTCAATAATATCCAGGCCCTTTGTTGCAAGATCCTCTTCCATTATCAGCGGAGGAGACATACGCAGATTCTGATTTGCCGGTATCCATGCAACACCTTTTGCGAAAGCTTTCTGGTAGACTTTATTTCCGGCTTCAATAAAGGGTTCTTTTGTCTCTTTGTCTTTTACAAGTTCCATACCTAAAAGACATCCTTTCCCTCTGACTTCACCGATTATCTTATGTCCGTCCTTCATTTTATTGAGTCTTTTCATAATAAAGTCCCCGAGTTTGGCTGAACGCTCTACTATATTTTCTTCCTCGATGACTTCAAGCGATGCAAGGCCTGCAGCAGAAGCCATTGGATTTCCACCATAGCTTGTAGAAGCGGAGATCTTCTCAAGAACTTCAGTGTATTCTTCTTTGATGGCAAATGCTGTACAGGGGAAACCATTGGCAAGTCCCTTGCCCAGTGTCATAATATCAGGAACTACATCATAATTTTCTACACAAAACATCTTTCCCGTCCTGGCACAGCAGGTAAGCACTTCATCAACGATCATAAGTATACCTAGCTTATCACACATCTTCCTGATCTTTGGTAGGTAATCATCAGGATAAACTACTGAACCGCCCCAACCCTGGATCGGTTCCAATAATACGGCTGCTACATTGCCAGTACCTTCCATCATTATCTGTTTTTCAAGAGCATCTACACAAAAAAGACCGCATTCAGGATATTTCTTGTCAAAATGGCATCTATAGCAATTACCATTTGGTGCCATATGACTTCCAGTTGCCCTTGGACCGGAAGTATAGTTTGCCACTTCAGTAAGAGATACCGCACTCAGTGTTTTTCCATGAAAATCACCATAGAAAGAGAAGAACTCATATTTTTCCGTTTTGGCCCTCGCTGCCCTTAATGCTGCCTCGACTGCTTCAGTCCCGGCGCAGTACATCTGGATACCATTTAGGTTTCCAGGTGTCACAGAAGCAAGCTTTTCCAAAAATAATGTCTTTATCTCAGTAGTAAAATCATGACAGTTCATAAGCTGTTTTGTATACTTCTGGATATATTCAACAACTTTGGGATGGCCATGGCCAAGATTGGTAACATATATACCTGAAGAGAAGTCAATATATGTATTTCCATCGACATCCGTTAGGGTAACTCCGTGGCCTGATTCAAATGCTACCGGGAACAATTTGACCTGGGAAGAATAACCCTTCATATGCTTTTCTGCCCGGTTGTGAAGTTCAGCGGACTTCGGTCCCGGAGCAGGAACTTTCATGTCCGGTAAAGTAGACGCATCCACTTTTGCCCAATTCTTATCATAGCCCATATTTATCTCCTTTTAATCTTCCAGTTATTTTTTAATGTTCAAAATAATGCATAAATAGACAAAGTTTGTCATGTTTTGAATTATATAGCCTTTTTTTAAAAAAAGAAAGCATAAGATTAATAAAAAACCGTGCTATCTGGGTGTTTTAACTAAATTTGTGTGAAAAATAAAGAAAGTTAATGATCAATGCATAGATAACTCATAAAAAAAACCCCTCAAGTAATAAGAAGGGTCTTTTTCTTTATATTATAATTGGTGCCGTTAAATGAGCCCTATTTCTGATTTAGATTATTTAGGACTTCAAGGCTTATCTTATCGACAAGATCCTGATAAACAACTGTCTTAGCCTCTGGCTTTATTCTCGGGTCATCAAGACCACATGAAGTATCCGAGCAGGTAATGCATAATGTCTTATCAGCTGCGCATTGACCCTTGCTGCCAAATACATCCATCCTGTCCATTACAACTTTCTTAAGTTCGCTCATTGCTAGCTTTGCAAGATCCGGGTAACTAATGGATTTTGGATGTTCCTGGATAAACTTATGGACCTTTATCATAGCTGCCTGTGATATTCCGGTATAGAAATTGATCTTGCAGATTCCCAGGCTTACAGCTTTCTTGAAATCATCATCAGAAATACCCGAACCACCATGAAGGACAAGAGGAATATCCACAGCATCCCTTATTGCTGTCAGGCGGGCAAAATCAAGTTTAGGATCTCCTTTATAGAGTCCATGTACATTACCTATTGATATTGCAAGTGTGTCAAGACCGGTCTCATCATTAAATCTTACAGCATCCTCGACCCTGGTATAGAATTCCTCACTGGCAGTATGAGGTGTTGCTGCTTCTACTCCTACAGCTTCTCCTCCGACATTTCCAAGCTCGCCTTCAACGCTTACACCCACGCTGTGGGCTATTTTAACCACTTCTGCAGTATTTTTAATATTTTCTTCTAAGGGATGTTCGCTGCCATCATACATTATTGAGGTAAAACCGGCTCTTATTGCTCTTATCATAGTCTTTAAGCTTTTTCCATGATCCAGATGTATGCATACAGGGACACTTACATTCTTTGCAGCATTTATCAGGATAGGTGCGATATCCTCAAGATTTAAATACCTGAAATGAACTTCTGCAAGCTGCATGATAACAGGTGAATTGGATTCTACTGCAGCATCCATGATATGGTCCACAAAATCCAGGTTTGTGATATTGAAGGCACCGACCGCATATTTATGCTGTTTGGCGTGTGCCAGCAGGTCTTTCATATTAATAAGAGCCATACTTTTCCTTCCATATATTTACTTATTTAAATTTTAACAGAATTAATCCATAAGTTTAACTCAATTATTATAGGGAGTAGAAGGACTTTAATCAATATCATTTAATTTATTTATAGAGATGCACAATTATGTTTATTAATGGCTGGTGTAAAGTATTTTGATAAATTTCTATTATTTTTATAAAATGCTTAGGATTTATTGCTATAATAGTAGCAGTATATTTATTAGTAAATAAGACAGGAGGTTATTTTGCAAAAGTTTGTACCAAAAATAGTGGTAGGTGTGATCATCTTTATTGTAGTCCTGGTAGTGGTGCTGCAGAGTTTTGTTGTAGTGCAGGCCGGTAATGTAAGGGTGCTTACCCAGTTCGGAAGAACTGTCGGGGTTACTTTTCAGCCAGGCATACATCTTAAAGCACCATTCATACAGAATACTGTAAACTATTCTACAAGGCAGGTAACATACGAGACAAGTGATTTTCCCGAAAGCA
>JALHTA010000309.1 GCA_022865545.1 Actinomycetota bacterium
CTTATTTTTCGTTTTAAGATCTCCTCGCAGAGCAGGCGTGTCCCCTCTACATTTGTATCCCAGTAGACTTTCTTTGGGACATTTATTACCCTGAATGCTGCAGCAAGGTGAAATACACCCTCAACTCCTTCAAGGGACTTCCGGACCGCTTCCCTGTCAGTTACCGATCCAAGGATGATTTTTGCACCCTTTTTTGCAAGATAATCAAAAAAAAGCCCTTTTTGATTATCAAGACAGGTCACCTCATAACCCTTTTCAAGCAGGAATTCCACCAGGCGGCTTCCTGTAAAACCGGTACCTCCGGTCACCAGTAGTCTCATATTTATCCTTTCTTATAGTTAAATCATTTTTTAATCAGTGATCTGACCATATAATTATAATGGATAATATTTTAAAAACAAAAAGAATAAGCCTAAAAATATACAAATAATCAACATGACTATGGTACAGTATGACTTTTGTGGATCTATAGGATTTTATTTATATGCTAAAAATCAAATCGTAGGCTGTTTTATTTAAAAAGAGATACCCTCAAGGGGTCTGGTATATGAAAACAGGCCCCCAGTCTTCCCCTGGTATATTGGTTAGCCGGGTCTCGCCCGTACCATCAATATTTATTATGAAGATCTCACTCTGTCCATCCACATAAGAATTAAAGACTATGTACTTATTATCCGGAGAAATATAAGGATGCTCACTATCGGGACGGTCCGTTATCTTCCGTATGTTTGTCCCATCAGCATCCATTAAATATATGTATCTTGTATCACCATCTCCCATAAAAGCGATCGACTTTCCATCAATAGACATACTCGGGACTCTTTTTATCATATCGCTTTCTGAGATTTTTTTAATATTCTTTCCATCATAATCCATAATGAATAAATCATAATGGCCCACTACCCCGGATTCATAAATTACTCTATATTGGAAGGGATGTGCGAAAGGATGCCAGTCATAGTTGGTATTAAAAGTAAGTCTTTTTTTGCTGCTTCCGTCACTATTGATCCTGTATATCTCCCAATCACCGTCTTTATTTACTTCGTAGAAGATATACCTGCCGTCAAAGGACCAGGTAGGATAGCCGCCTGGTACTCTGTCGTCTGTTATCTGTATCTTATTTGTTCCATCCCAGTTCATGACGACTATCTGCCAGTTGCCGTCCCCGTCTATATCGGAAGTATAGGCGATCTTCTTTCCATCCGGAGAGACCGCGGGATATGCATCTTTTCTGCTGCTGTCCGTTAACTGTTTAAGGTTCGAACCGTCAAGATCCATACTGAATATATCTTCATTGCCGTTTTTATTGGAGACAAATACGATCTTTTTGCTCACATACTCCATATCAGGGTCCCTGGGTCCCATATTCTGGACACTGTCCTTGCTAATGGCCCATCCGCTTATCTCTATTGAATCACCGGATAGTCCAGCTTCAAGGGAAAGTATTGTATTGTACTGGTCGTCGTCCTTCTCTCCTCCCATTATTATATCTCTTATGCCTGCACTATATGCTCCGGAGAGCGAATATGAATATATATAAATAGAGTTTTCAGTCCCTGGTTCAAGACTACCTGCATCAAAGGTAAGACTATAGCCGGAATTTGTATAATTTGCATTTCCCAGGGCATTGGCTACATCCTGTCTTTCGGTACCATACTTAGCTTCTCCAAGGAATTTTCCAAAATCTTTTGGTCCATTCAGATATATCTCGATCCTGTCTATTCCTGTACCCGTGGATGCAGTCAGATCTGCCGACCATCCCGAGATCCTTAAGCTGGATTTTTCCGATTCCTCTATAATGGCTTCATGAC
>JALHTA010000310.1 GCA_022865545.1 Actinomycetota bacterium
GTAATGCCTGGTGATAATACAGATATGGAAATAAAGCTTATAGCGCCAATAGCCATGGAAGAAGGACAGAGATTTGCTATACGTGAAGGCGGCAGGACAATAGGTGCCGGAAGCGTTACAAGCATTATTGAGTAAGGTGAATAGTTTTAGGTGATTTAGGAGGAAATAATTTGGCAGCGACTAAATTAAGTCAGAAAATTAGAATAAAATTAAAAGCATATGATCATGAAGTGATAGACAGGTCTGCTAAGAAGATAGTGGAGACTGTAGAGAATTCAGGAGCAAAAGTTTCTGGCCCTGTTCCATTACCAAACAAAAAGAATGTTTATTGTGTTATAAGATCACCCCATGTGAATAAGGATTCAAGGGAACACTTTGAGATCAGGACCCATAAGAGACTGATAGACATAATAGATCCGACACCGAAGACTGTGGATCTTCTCATGAGGCTAAGTCTTCCAGCTGGAGTGGATATCGAGATCAAATCCTAGATTCCCATTATTTTAGGGATAATATTGTTGACGTGGTTGGCCAAATAATATAAACTGGCAGCTTTGGGTTTGGTGTTAAAAAGTGAAAGTGGAGTAAAAATGGTAGACGCATTATATGGAAAAAAATTAGGTTGTACCCAGGTGTTTAGAGATAATGGCAATGCAATATATGTAACAGCTATTGAAGCTGAACCATGCATAGTGGTACAAGTGAAAGATAAAGAAAAAAATGGGTATAATAGCCTCCAGGTAGGGATAGGTTCCACTAAGGAAAAAAAGATCAATAAACCCACCCGCGGCATATATGCCAAGAATAATATCGACATTAAAAGACACCTGAAGGAAATAAGGGTAGAAGAATTTGATAAAGAATATAAACCTGGCGATAGTATAGATGTCACCATATTTAAAGCTGGTGATAGTATAAAGATATCCGGGAATTCCAAAGGTAAGGGATTTGCAGGTGTCATAAAAAGGCATAATTTCCACAGGGGGAGAATGTCTCATGGTTCTCATGCACACAGGGTACCTGGTGCAGTTGGTATGTGTGCCACTCCGGGTAAGATACAAAAGGGTAAGAAGATGCCCGGAAGAATGGGTGGAAAGAGAGTGACTCTTCCAAAAACGGAGATAATAGATATTATCGCAGAAGAAAACCTGATCCTGGTAAAGGGCAGCGTTCCCGGTCCCAAGGGTAGCATGGTATACCTGAAAAAGATTTAGAATATTTGTTTAGGAGAAAAAGATGGCTAGCTTAAGTGTTGTTGACAAGCAGGGCAAGGAAAAAGAAAAGATTAAGATATCAGATGATCTGGTAAAGCAGGGTGCAAAATCAGAGGTCATATATCAGGATATTAGAAGATACCTGGCACAGCGAAGGTCCGGTACTCATAGTACAAAAGGAAGAAGCGAAGTAAGGGGCGGGGGCAGGAAGCCCTGGCGTCAAAAAGGAACCGGTAATGCAAGGGCAGGTACAATAAGATCACCTTTATGGAGAGGTGGAGGAATTGTTTTTGGCCCAAAGCCCAGGGATTATTCATTTAAACTTAATAAAAAAGTAATTAAAAAATCGAAAGCTATTGCACTTTCTGAAAAATATAAAGATAAAAAGCTTTTTGTAGTAGATGATTTTGGATTTACAAAACCAAATACAAAAGATGCTGCAAAGATCCTTGATAACTTAAAGGTCACTGATGGCAAAGTCCTTATAGTGACAGAAAGCCTTAATGATGATAGTTCAAAATCATTCAGGAATATATCCAATGTAATAGTCGAGACCGCAAAGGGACTTAATGCATATTTCCTAATGCTTGCAGACTATGTTGTGTTTACAAAAAATTCGCTAAATGAAATGATGGAGAGGATGACTGATGATAAGTCCAAATCCTAGAGACATAATAATCGCTCCTGTTGTATCCGAGAAGAGCTATGCCGGAGTTCAAGATAAAAGATATTCTTTTTTTGTTGACCTAAGAGCGACAAAGAGCCAGATAAAGAGTGCTATCGAAGAGATATTTAATGTAAAGGTCGTAAAAATAAGCACCAGCCATATTAAGTCTAAACCCAGGAGACTGGGCAAGTCAGTCGGTAGAAGCTCAAGAAAGAAAAAAGCTGTTGTTTCTCTTAGTAAAAAAGACAAGATCGATTTCTTTGAGTCGGTCTGATTTAGTTTGGAGGTATAGAAGTTGGCTATAAGAAAATATAAACCTACCACTCCGGGCAGGAGGGGCGCATCGGTAGCAGATTTTTCGGAGCTCTCAAAGAAGAGGCCTGAGAAAGCACTTACGAGCTCCCTTAATAAAAGGGCTGGACGTAATGCTGCCGGTAGGATAACCAGAAGGCATAGCGGAGGCGGACATAAAAGGTTATATAGGATAATTGATTTTAAAAGGACTAAAGATGGTATTCCCGCAAAGGTTACTCATATTGAGTATGATCCTAATAGAAGCGCAAGGATAGCTCTCCTGGCTTACCAGGATGGAGAGAAAA
The DNA here is from genome assembly GCA_022865545.1 of Actinomycetota bacterium. Lineage (GTDB taxonomy): Bacteria > Actinomycetota > Humimicrobiia > Humimicrobiales > Humimicrobiaceae > M55B120. The sequence goes on from JALHTA010000310.1 coordinate 2,481, forward strand.
GATATATACTTGCTCCAGTTAAATTAAAGGTGGGGGACAAAGTCATGTCCGGCGAAAAAGCAGATATAAAAGTGGGAAACAGTTTGCCTATCGCCAGTATTCCTGTTGGTACCATAATACACAATATCGAGCTCAAAGAAGGTAAAGGAGCCGAACTTGTAAGGTCTGCCGGAGGATTTGCACAGCTTCTTGCAAAGGAAGGTAAATATGCAAATATTAAACTTCCTTCCGGAGAGGTAAGACTTGTAAGGATGACATGCAGGGCGACTATAGGACAGATCGGAAATACCAGTCACGAGATCATAAATCTCGGCAAAGCAGGAAGGAAAAGATGGCTGGGGGTAAGACCCACTGTCAGGGGTACAGCTATGAACCCGGTCGATCACCCTCATGGCGGCGGCGAAGGAAAGAATAAAAGTTCCGGAAGGGATCCGGTTACACCATGGGGTAAGCCTACCCTTGGATATAGGACAAGGCAGAAAAATAAGGCTAGTGACAAGTATATTGTTAGAAGAAGAAACAAATAAGGTTTTAACCAGAGGAGGATACTTATGTCAAGGTCTTTAAAAAAAGGACCTTTCATAGAAGAGAAACTTCTAGAAAAGATTAATAAATTAAATGAAGTTGGTGACAAGAAGATCATAAGGACCTGGTCCAGGGCTTCGACAGTATTTCCTGAAATGGTAGGGCATACTATTGCGGTTCATGATGGTAGAAGGCATGTCCCCATCTTTATTTCAGAATCGATGGTAGGACATAAATTAGGTGAATTTGCACCAACAAGGTCCATTAGACCGCATACATTTAAAGGTAAAAGTGAAAGTGCAGCAAAAGTTAAATAATGATAAAGGCAGTTTAGCAAGGGGGCAGTAGCTTGGAAGCTAAGGCAGTTGAAAAATTTATTAGAATATCGCCAAGAAAATTAAGATATGTAGCAGATATTATAAGAGCAAAAAGAGTGGATGATGCAGTAGACTTACTTACATTCACTACAAAAAAAGCGGCTCTTATAATCAGGAAAGCGGTTCAGAGTGCAGCAGCAAATGCGACTGAGAATCATAAAATGAAAGAAGACGACCTGGTGGTAGAAAAAATATTTATTAATGAAGGTCCAATACTTAAAAGATTCAGGCCCAGAGCTAGAGGAAGGGCTACAAAGATAAGAAAAAGGACTTCACATTTGACCGTGATCGTTTCTGATGGCAGAGAAGAGGAGGCTAAGGGTAATGGGTCAAAAGGTTAATCCAATAGGACTAAGACTAGGGATCAATAAGGGATGGCAATCCAGGTGGTTTGCAACCAAGGATTATGCAAAATTATTAAAAGAAGATCTTATTATCAGGGAATTAATTGAAAAGCAACTGGGAAATGCAGGTATCTCTAAAATAGAGATAGAGAGAACTGTTGAAGAAGTCAAAATTGATATGCATACATCAAAACCCGGCATGGTGATCGGTCGGAGAGGCGCCACTATCAATGATATAAGAAAATTAATTGAAGATACCACTGGAAATATTATTCAGTTAAATATAGTCGAGGTCAAAAAACCCGAACTTGTAGCTAAACTGGTAGCTGAGAGTATTGCCGGCCAGTTGGTAGGCAGGGTAAGTTTCAGGAAGGCTATGAAAAAAGCCATGACTTTATCGATGAAAGCAGGAGCAAAGGGAGTAAAGGTACAGTGTTCAGGCAGACTCGGCGGAGCAGAAATGGCAAGGACCGAATGGTACAGGGAAGGCAGGGTACCGCTTCATACTTTGAGGGCAGATATAGATTATGGTTTTATAGAGGCAAAGACTACTTTTGGAAAGATCGGCGTAAAAGTCTGGTTATACCTGGGAGATCTTATTTTTAAGAATAATGGCGAAGAGACTTCTATAACTAGTGAACCGGAAAAAAAGCGGAAAGAAAGACCAAGAGGAAGATTCATGGGACCAAGAGAGAGCGGAAGAGCTGCTCCAGATAAAAGGTCAGGTAAAGATGTCCCAGAAAAGAATGAGGCCAAAGTAAAAGTAGCTGAGGACAAAAAGGTAGAAATAATTAAAGACAAAAA
>JALHTA010000311.1 GCA_022865545.1 Actinomycetota bacterium
GATTCTCTATCTATTGCTTTGACATCATCCGGTCCGAGCTCTGCTGTTTCTTCGACAAACATCTGCTGGGGGCTCGGCATCCCACCTTGTCCTCCCTCTTCTGGGGCACCCGGCATAATAATAATCAGGTTGGACCCTATGTCCTGAACGCTGCTTACGATCGACTGCTGCGCGCCTGCACCGATAGAAAGCATTGCTACAACTGAACCTACTCCGATTATTATTCCCAGCATAGTCAAGAAGGACCTGGTCTTATTAAGGAACAATGAATGAAATGCAATCTTTATGTTTTGACTTAATCTTCTCATATTTTATCTTCCAGTTTTGGCATATTTTTTATCAATTCTTCAGCACTCAGCTGATCTTCTACATTTTCCTGGCCGCTTATTATCCCGTCTCTAAGGTATATTACCCTCTGGGTGTGCCTTGCTATATCCATTTCGTGGGTAACGATTATAATGGTTTTTCCTTCTCTATTGAGCCTCTGGAAAATTCCCATTATTTCTTCTCCGGTCCTTGAATCAAGATTACCAGTTGGTTCATCAGCTAGGATTATTGAAGGCTGGTTTACAAGAGCCCTGGCAATGGCCACTCGCTGTTTCTGGCCCCCGGAAAGTTCATTGGGACGGTGCCGCATCCAGCCAGTAAGACCTACGGACTCTATGGCATCAAGTATCTTCTGCTTTTTATTCCTGACCCTGTCCTTGCTATATATGAGGGGAAGTTCAACATTTCCAAATACATTGGCCCTGGACAGAAGATTAAATGTCTGAAAAACAAAACCGACTTTTTCATTTCTGATGATTGCAAGCTCATTATCATTTAGTTTTCCCACATCTACTTCATCAAGAAAATATTTCCCTGAGGTCGGTATATCGAGTGCCCCGATTATGTTCATAAGAGTTGATTTTCCTGAGCCGGAGGGCCCCATTATGGATACAAATTCACCGGATCTTATCTCCAGGTCAACACCATTTAATGCAGGGACAACTATATTTCCTATTTTGTATATTTTTTTAAGTTCTTCTATTCTTATTGTATGGTTATTCTCGTTCATATGTCTTTTCTTTAAATATAAATTATGTTTTTTGATCCTTGAAACAGCAGCATCTAAAAAGCTTCTAGACTAAAGTTGTCATTCCAGGCCCGAAACAGCTATTATGTCTCCTTCTTTTAGACCGGATTTTATCTCTATTAAGTCATAATTAAATATTCCTGTCTCGACTTCCACTCTTTCAAATGCATCTTCACCAACAAGTATATCCACATATTCTTTCCCATCTTCCTCCCAGACTGCTTCGATCGGTATATAGATTACTCCTTCGACAAATGAAGTAGTTATTTCCATACTTGCAGAAAGGCCGTGGAAAAGTTTGATATCACTGGTTTTTTCAATTTGTACAGTTATGGTATAGGAGACCACACCGCCAATATTTGTAGATACCGGAGATATATCAAGTATCTCTCCTTTTAGCTCTTCATTATAGTAGGCATCCAGAGAAATAATTACTTCCTGACCTATCTCCATATTGACTATATCTGTCTCATTTACTGCAGACCTAATAACAAGTTCGCTACTGGCGGTATTGACTGCCGGTATTCCCGGTCCAGCAAATTCTCCTTTCTTGTATGCAGAGGAGATAATTATACCATCATAAGGAGCATGTATTATATGGCTGTCGCTATCAAGGCCCAGCAGTTCATAGTTTATCGCGGCGAGTCTCACCTGGATCTCTGCCTGCTCAATATTCTTTGCAGTAATAGCTATCTGGGCCTCAGCAGCCTGCTGGCTTGAAAGGTTTGACCAGTATGTAGTCGACTGGCTTAGAAGTGATTGGTCATAACCGCTTTCAGCGGAATCCTTCGAAGAGCTGCTCTGGGCCTTTGCTGCTTCATATGCAGCGCTGGCTGAATCTACTGCACCTCTATATTGCTCCAGAAAGATATCTGTTGCCGGCACCCCTTCGGCCACAGCCAGTAAGCCCTCAGCATTTTCTAGAGCTATTCTTGCACTTTCTATTGATTTTGAAGCCATATTATTTGCATTTTCAAGTGATTTATAGGAACTTGCGCTGGCAAGTTCTGACTGTTCCTTGCTGGTTTCTGCAAGCTGCACAGCTATATGGTTCGAGTCAAGAGCTTGCATGTAACTAAGCTTAGCAAGCTCAAGCGAATTTTGTGATATTTTTATATTCTCTTCTGCCTGGGCCATAAGTAGTACGGTCCTGTTGGAATCAAGCTCGATCAAGATATCGCCCTCACTGAATGTGTCTCCCTCTTCCAGGGCTTTTAGCACTGTACCTGAAGAACTTAAAGAGTAATTATTACTATACCTGGGATCAACATTTCCTGTAGTAGAGACAGTCTGGTCGATATCGCCTCTTGTGACTTCAAAAGTCACTACTGCCTCTTCAGCTGGACCTCCAAATGGACCCATCCCTGACTTACAAGAAAATAAAAATAATGTCAGAACAATTACCATAATGAGCATTGGGATGATCAATGCTTTTTTCTTTAAACTATATTTACTCATTTTGCTTCTCGCTTTCTTTTTATATCTTCAGGATAAATTTCAACAAATATTTTTTCTAAGATCTCTGCAGCTTTGAAAAGCTGCTTTTTAAATATTACTCTCAATATCTTATATTCCTCTTTTCCTTTTTTAGTGATCCCGTAGATCTTTCTTGGGTGTTCTTTTTCAGTGTTCCAGTGGCCCTTAACAAATTTTTCTTCTTCAAGTTCCTTTAGCAGTGGATATATGGCTCCCGGGTTTGGGCTCCAGCAAGAAAAAGTCCTTTTTTCAATCTCACTTATTATCTCATTTCCATACATCTTCTTTTTCTGGAGAAGGTACATCGTATAGAGGGGGAGAAGACCACTTCTGGTAAAGATCATATTTATAAAAGGATTTACCTCCGGACTCTCCATCCAGGTTAAAAAGCTTCTTTTGCCGAATATCCAGTGATTTTTAAACTCACTGATCATTTTTTCTACAAACTCATCCGGGTTTTTACTTATTTTATCGCTGATAAGTTCTTTAATGTCTTCTTCAAAAGGAAAGTCGCAATTCTTATCTGAAAACTTTAAATTCTTTTTAACATTCTTTTTTTTTATCATCTCTAAATAATTTAATATATTTTTATATGTTTTTTAAAGTCTTTATAGAGCCAATATATATTGAACTCAACATATTATAGATATGATAATAATTTGTGTCAAATATTTGATTAAAAAAAATAGTAATTATGATATTTATACTGGAACCTGATTAAAAAACATAAAATTATCCAGTATAATGTTCTATACAAGATCTATTGTGTTATAATACCGTAGATTTTTTTAAAACAATTATTTTTAATATTATTTCTTAAAGGGGAGATTATTATGAGTGAGTGGACAGAGATTATTACTATCCATGCAAGAGAAATACTTGATTCAAGGGGAAATCCTACCGTCGAGGTCGAGACAGAGCTGGAAAACGGCACTGTTGGAAGAGCTGCCGTTCCTTCAGGGGCGTCGACTGGAGCTTTTGAAGCGATGGAGCTAAGGGATGGAGATAAAAAAAGATATATGGGCAAAGGTGTTCTAAAGGCAGTCGATAATATAAATTCAATCATTGCTCCTGAGCTTGAAGGGATGGACGCCCTTTACCAGAGGGAAATAGACCAGATGATGCTGGACCTTGACGGTACCGAAAACAAATCAAAGCTTGGTGCAAATGCCATATTGGGCGTATCACTATCTGCAGCCAAAGCAGTCGCCCTCTCACTCCAGATGCCGCTTTACCGTTATCTTGGCGGGATCAATGGCCACGTGCTGCCTTCCCCTATGATGAATATTTTAAATGGCGGCGAACATGCAGACAATAGCGTGGATCTTCAGGAATTTATGATAATGCCTCTTGGCGCCCCTACTTTTAGCGAGGGTCTGAGAATGGGTGCAGAAGTATTTCATAACCTAAAAAAAGTACTTGGAAAAGACGGACTCAATACAGCCGTAGGCGATGAAGGCGGTTTTGCCCCTGACCTAAAGACTAATGAAGATGCTATCAAATATATAATAAAAGCTATAGAAACTGCCGGATATAAGCCTGGAAAAGACATATATATTGCACTTGACCCGGCTTCGACAGAATTCTTTGAAAAAGGAAAATATAATCTTAAAGGAGAGGGAAAAATCCTTACTCCGGATGAGATGGTGGATTATTATGCGGGTCTTGTTGAAAAATATCCTATTATTTCCATAGAAGACGGTATGGCGGAAGAAGATTGGGATGGATGGAAAAAACTTACTGAAAAAATAGGGGATAAAGTCCAATTGGTCGGTGACGATCTTTTTGTCACCAATACTAAGAGATTGAAAAAGGGCATAGAAATGGGTGTTGCAAATTCTATTCTTATAAAAGTAAATCAGATCGGTACACTGTCCGAGACAATGGATGCAATAGAGATGGCTACCAGAGCAGGATATACTGCTGTTATTTCTCACAGGTCCGGAGAGACCGGGGATACCACTATTGCCGATTTAGTCGTAGGATTGAATGCCGGGCAGATAAAGACCGGGGCACCTTCAAGAACTGACAGGGTCTGCAAATATAATCAGCTCTTGAGGATAGAGGATGACCTTGGTGATATGGCGAAATACCTGGGAAAGGATGCATTCTATAATCTGAGATAGGTCTTATGGAAGGCTATTATGCCTGTAAATATAAACAGATAAAAGGAGAAAAATGACAGCAAGAATAAATACTTTTAAAAGTATTTTTATAATGTCCAGACCCCCATTTCATATAGTGGGTGTGCTTCCATTTGTACTTGGAGCAATTTATGCTTATAAAACGATAGGGACACTGAATCTGCCCGTATTTATCTTAAGCATTATCGCTGTGGTGCTTATCATGCTTGTGACTTATTATAATGGTGAATACTATGATATTGTCGAAGATGAACTCGCACCATCAATGGGAAAGAATACATTTTCAGGGGGAAGCCAGATAATCGCCCAGAAAGTGCTCCCGAGAAAATATGCTCTTATCGGTGCATATATTTCACTTGGGCTCGCAGTTATCATAGGACTTGTGCTGCAGTTTTATTTTAAAACAGGCATATGGACGATTCCCCTGGGTTTTATAGGACTTTTCTTTGGTTTCTTTTATTCAAAACCGCCATTCAGGTGGGTCAATAGGGGGATCGGAGAACTGCTTATTGGTTTCAGTTATGGCTGGCTCCCGGTAGCAGTAGCTTTTTACCTTCAGACTTCCGGATTTGACAGCTATATTATCTGGATGTCGATTCCAATAGGATTTACTATCTTCAATGTTATATTTCTTAATGAGTTTCCTGATTATAAGGCAGACAGGACTGCAGGCAATAAAAGAAATATTGTAGTTAGATTCGGTAAAGAAAAAAGCATAATCATCTATATTGCTGTACAGGCCCTTACATGGATAATGTTTGCAGTATCGATGAATATCAGGTTTTCCAGAGTGGCAAGCATAGCTGCAATACCTTTTCTTTTAATATCTCTGATATTAATGATAATGGCCATGATGAAAAAATATAAGGCCCCCAAGATCCTGGAAGCTATGTGCGGTCTGGGCATTCTTCTTAATATAGGTGTTTCACTTGCATATCTTCTCGGAATTATTTTTGGAGGTCTTTCAATTTAATGGTTCCAGGCAATATAAGCAGGTATAATTTCAAGAAGATATTTTTACCTCCCAGCCTGCTGCTTAAGCAGCTGGAGAGTGTTTTATTTTTTAGATCCACTATCAGGTGGAGGGGTTTTGGAAAATGGCTTACCAGGAAAAGCCTGAGGTCAATTCCTGTCTCTGCAGGCGCTGTGGGAATGGGGTGTATAGGTTTTCCAAATCATCCAGTCTGGGAAGTCACAAACCGGTGCAATCTAAATTGCATACACTGCCATACCGAGGGCGGACATAAGCTAGAGGATGAGCTAGATACTTCCCGGGCAAAGAAATTGATAGATGAACTGGCAGAGATAAGGGATTTCAGGATGCTCGTATATACGGGTGGAGAACCTTTTATGCGCGGGGATCTGTTTGAACTTCTTGAATACTCAAAAAAAGCAGGATTCGTAAATGTTATTGCCAGTAATGGAATGATGATAGATGATGGAGTTGCAAGGGACCTTAAGAAGGCTGGAGTAGCCGGAGTAGCAGTAAGCCTGGACTCAGATAATTGTCTTGTACACAATAATATAAGGAATAATCCTCAAGCTTTTGAGAAAGCTCTTAGGGGAATTGAGGCCATTAAAAAAGCGGGGATACTTCTCCAGGTCAATACTACAGCTATGGATATAAATTTTGAGGACCTTGGCGATCTTATTGATTATGTTGACAGGCTTGGCTCGGGGATAATGCTCATGTATCAGCTGGTTCCTGTGGGCCGTGGTATAGAAATTGCAAAATCTGCTCTTGATATGGAATATAATGAAAAGCTGCTTACCTTTCTTGCCGAAAAGCAGAAGAGGACATCTGTCCTGATAGAGCCTGTTGCAGGTCCCCAGTACTGGGCATATCTACTTGAAAGGGCAGGACGTACCAGTAGGTCCTGGATAAGGAAGGCAGAAAGGTCATTTTATGGTTGTACCGCAGGCAATGGACTTGTCTATATAAAAGCTAATGGTGATGTTTGGCCCTGCCCGTTTATCGAGGTAAATGCAGGAAATATAAGGAACTCAAGTTTTAAAAAAATATGGGAAAATAGCGAAGTTTTTAATAATTTGAGAAACAGGTCCGAAAAACTAAATGGCAGCGCATGTAGCGAGTGTAAATATAATATTATATGCGGCGGGTGCAGGGGAAGAGCCATGGCCCATAGTGGTGATTATATGGGTGATGATCCGTCCTGTTTTATTAATGATGATGATAAAGAATAAAGATACACGGTCTTATGGGATTTTAGATATAAAAAAATTGAAGCCAGTTACATGATATAATCTATATATAGGATCAATAAATATAAAACAAAATACTTAAAAGCAATAATATGCAGTAATATAGAATAAGACATAGCACTGTAGGAATAATAAGATTAATTCATATACAACTTAAAAATGGAAATAAACGAAAAAATAAAAATAGCAATTAAAAACACAGAAGTGATCCTGGAACC
>JALHTA010000312.1 GCA_022865545.1 Actinomycetota bacterium
AAACTTTCACCTCCCTTTTAGAAATGAATATTAATAATGATTATAATTTGGGAGTAGGATTTAAACAATAAAAAAATGAAGAAATTAGCTGGTTTTAGGCCCCTATTGCCTCATTGAAAAAGGTACTCGAAAGCTAATACGTTGCGTCATAGAAAAAAGTACCTTAAAACCAATACAGAGTAGTAGTGATAAAGGTAGTAGAATAGATACACTACCCAGAGATATATCCGTAAGCCTCCGCATTTATAGTCGACTCCTTTCTTACCTTATTCTTTAGGACATTTAGCTTAAGCAGCTTCTCCTGAAGTCCTGCTATATTTTTCTTAAGCTTAACAGGATTTAAACTGTCATACTCCCGCTCAAGTCTTGCCTTTATTTTATCATCAATATGCTCTGACTCAAGCACTCTTCTAAACGGGGTTCTTGCCTTATCATACTTTTTAGTGACTTTGCTTCCAATCCTTTTCTTTAAGACAAGCTTTGTAACCGGGATAAAAAAGTTATTGTATCTTCCAAGATAAAGGTAGAGCTCGTTTAGAAGGCCAAGCTCCTCTTCGGTATCATGTCTTAAGTATCCTACGGCACGCCTTACGACCGAGTAATTCTTCTGCTCCACAAAACATGAATCATTTTTTCTGTATGGTCTTGATCTTGTAAAGTTAATTTCATTTTTAACACAATACCGGATCATGATATCGTTAATAAATTCTGCTCCATTATCAGAATCAATTCCAGCTATTTCAAATGGAAACCTGGCTGAGACTATCTTAATTGCTCTAAATACATGCTTCTGCGCCTTGTTCCTGCATGCTGCAGTTTCGTCCCAGCATGTAGCTATATCAACGAAATTTAAGCTCTGCATGAAGTCTCCAGAGTTATCTCCGCCATCATGGCCCACAAGGTCCACTTCTGTAAAGCCGGGTCTCTTATCGTCCCAGTCTGCAAAGGTCCTTATTGGGATCTGATTTTTAAGAAGTGTCCCCGGCTTTGTGCCGGACCTTCCCTTTCCCAGCCTGAACTTATCCTTTTCCGGTTTTAGTAGTCTGTCAATTGTAGAAGCTGATATCTTAACTAGCTTTTCTCTTACATCACCTATTAGGTCTATCTCCTTATGCTTTTCCAGTTTCTCTACAGCTTCAGCCATAAAAGGGGCAAGCCTCTTTGAGCAGATAAAGTCAAATACTACCCAGATCTTCTTTAGAGCCAAAAATACATCATAGGTGTATACTCTGGGTTTTCTGTATTTCTTCCTATTTTTTTTACCAATAACATATTTTATCTTCTTACCGCCCATCCTGGTGTATCCTATAACTTTACCTGTCTTAAGCCTGAGTATTCTTGTTGAATAATTTCTGTTATAGCCGGTATTGGTAGTAAATTCATCCAGGATCCCCGACTTAGCCTTTTTACTGGCTTTACTATATCTATTCTGAATTTCTGCTGTTAAAGCTTTTTTCTCCCTCATAGTCAACATTGCCTCTTTCCTCCTCTATATCAAAAAAGACATTATTTCTTCTAGAATATAGAGGTTTTTAGTTATTTACTAAAATATTTCGAGTACTTTTTTTGTATGAGGCAACGATACCTTTTGGATTACTTTTTAAATAAAGCAATTCGATCTCTTGACTTACGATAGCTAATACGCTATCATTCAATACATGGAAAAAGATCGGCTGTCTAATCTAAAAAACGTTAAATTCGATGATTTAAGAAAAATATGCACTAATTATTTTGGGAACCCGAGAATAAAGGGCAGCCATCACATTTTTAAAACACCGTGGAGGGGTGATCCCAGGATAAATATACAAAAGGAAGGTAAGATGGCTAAGCCATATCAAGTAAAGCTAGTATTAAAAGCATTGGAAAAATTGAAGGTGAAAAATGAAAAATTATAAAATAACTGAAAAATATACTTATAGGGTAGAGTGGTCAGAAGAAGATCAATTGCATATTGCTAGATGCCTTGAATTTCCATCACTGGCGGCACATAGTAAAACAGTTGGAGGCGCATTAAAAGAGATTGAAAAAGTTGTTGAAGAAGAAATAGCATGGATAAAGGAAGAAAATGAAGAAATACCTGAACCCTTTGGATTAAAAAAGTATAAAGGTAATCTAACATTACGGGTACCTGCTGAGGTGCATAGAAAATTATCGATAAAATCAGCCGAAGAAGGAGTATCCATTAACCAGTATATTTTATCAAAAATATCCTGATCTTGAATTTAAATTATATTTAAATGTGTACCTCTAATATTTAGAAATAGCTCTAATAACAGAATTAATACGAGCCCTGACTTTCTTATATTCTATCTTCCTCCATGCTTCAAGAATAGGTATATATTTACTATCTCCCCTCGCCTGGATTTTATCCAAAAGCAGGATTATCATATCTCTGCCCCTATCCTTTAAATAGAGCATATTAAAACTATCTATACCGCTTTCAATTAATTTATCAAATCCAGCAAGTAGCTCATCTGTATAGGTATCTTTTTCTATTTCCCATCCCTTTGGACCATATATAAGCATGGGGAGCCTATAACTATATTCAATTTCTAAATACCTATTAATAATCAACCAATCTATTTTTGAAGTAATATCATAATATGATTTATTTGAAATATAATTAATTTTAGTTCAGATCCTATATATCTTTGTGGAGTAATTTATGATTAATTACTCTAGGATCCACTGTTTAGAAAGTCTATCATAGAATTTGCAGCTTCCTCATAATAGATAGGATTTTTCTTAAATCTAATGAAAAGATTAAGCTTTTCTGACAATGGAGTTAATATTTTCTTTAAATTCCTATTACTTACGATCAAAGTCTCAGGAATAGTATTCAGCTTTCCTGCCAGGTTTAGTATTTCCTCGCCTACAAGCAGGTTTTGCTTTCTTAAACTGGATACACTGTGACCCAGGATTTCCCCTGTCGTAGCATCTATCCCCAAAAATACAAGCGGCATATATGGTCTTGATTTACCGTCCTTAATATGTAGCGGGAAAAAATCACAGCCGATCTCCCAAGATCCTTTTCTTTGAGGGTATTTCTTCAAGATCTTTTTCAATTTAACTTCATTTATTTGGGCATTTTCCCATTTTTCTCCACAAGGTTCAGCTTCTATAAATTTATCCTTCCACAAAATATTATCATTGCTTTCAAAAGGCACCCTCACAAAATAATAGCTATTCTTATCTGTTTCAAAAAGATTTCTTTCATGTTTAAATCTCTTACATACATTAATAGATTGTTCCAGGACAATCTCAAAAAATTCTACTTCATCCTCAGTTAAATACCAGGGGTAATAACCTGGAATATATGTCCTGAAAAACGGCAATGCATTCTTATTCTGAGACTCCATACAAAGTTCTTTTAATACTGATCTATCTCTTCTATCAAGGTAGGATTCATCTTCTTCAAATGTCAATGATATACAATACTGTGAGGACATCATCTATAAACTTTCTTTATATATCTCACCAGATAGTACCTTAAGATATCCGTATAGGCCCCTGGGACCGAGATATGCATTTATTCCAAAAACTTCTCCTGCATTACCAAGGATACAGACATAGCCGATTAGACCACTCCCGGGTCTCATGACTCCGAACATGTCAGTGTCTTCCATATATTCCCAGCATCTGATTTCTTTGAATTTTAGAGCCAGATTATATAATTTTTTTAATTTTGAAGCTGTTGGAATTTTCTCATCCATGGTTTATGCACCCCGATTTTGATAAATTCTGCTAATTCATTTTCCCAGTAACATTTTATAGATCTTTTCATTCATTGCAGCAATTCGATCATACTCTCTGTGTTCTTTTTCTTTTTCCATGGGAGTACGCTTATCAATAAAACCTATTTTAGACATAGTTTCTTCATATGAAATTAATTGAGAAGCATCGTTTTCTATTTCCCTTATACTTTTATCCAATATTCGTTTTTCCTCCTTAACTCCTTCATCCACAATTTTTGAAGAATACCCGAAGAATGTCATCTCGTACAAAGAATGTGCTGTTACGTCTGCATTTCCGTAAACTTCAAGACATTTATCTAAAACAGTAAAATTTAACCATTCATTCCAGGAAGTCCTCTCAAGTGCATAATGGTTTTTATCACCCTTTACCATACCAAACACATCAAAAATAAAGGTACCTGGCTCAATGCAATCCTCTATTTTTGCCACAACAAGAGTAACCGGTGGTTCGCAGAGTCCGGGTTCGAGTACCTTTAATTCTTCAAGCACCTTTTTATAGGCTTCATAAGCGCCATCTTTATGATTGTATTCTTTATCAAGCACAGCCCACACATGATTATAATTTACAGTATTTATTAGTTCTTTAAAAATCATTTTTCCACCATAAAAAATAAAGATCAGCATTCTATTTTATACAGCCTAGATCTTTTATTAAAAAAATTATCAGAATCAAAATTAAATTGATTATATTTTACCAGATTATTTTCTTACTTATAATATAAAATCAGGTTTTTTATTTTATTTAAAATTTATTTATTAGGGGTTTGAAAGAGCAGACCACCAAATTTCTGCCAGCGCCCGAGCGGAGAAAAACGCTGGCAGAAATTCAGAAATGAATAACTCTAGGAAAGATCCAAGAATACTTGGTTTTGGTTCGAATCGTGTAGTTTGGCTCCGTGGTCTAGTCGATGTTGATAACAAATATACTTAAACTCTAAAAATCAAATTTTAATGATTTATAAAAATATAGCTTAGTAATATAATTTGGGTATAATAAGAGTAATATAGTGCTATGAAAGGAGCATATGTGATAAATATAAAGCCGTCATCAGCAATAAGAAAAAACTATAATGAAATCTCAGAGATGTGTAAAAAATCAGGTGAACCTGTCTATCTTACAAAAAATGGCAAAGGCGATCTGATTGTTATGGATATTGAAGCATTTGCAATGCGTGAAAGCATGCTGAGACTGAGAGAAAACCTTGTATGCGTAGAAGAAGAAAGACTAAGCGGCAAAAAAGGCTTTTCTGCCAATGATGTAGCATCCATGATGCAGAAAGCAGTCAGCGAGGTCATTAGTGGAAATCGAAAATAAAAGATATATAATTATTATCTCAGAAAGAGCCAGTGAGATGCTTATATCCCATACCCGGTTTTTAGCGCAGGTCAGCGAGCAAGCGGCTCAAAATCTAATTGAGGAGTTTAAGGCTTCTGCAAAGTCACTGGAGGATCTCCCGGAACGAAATCCCAGACTTGACGTTCCTGCTATGCCAATTAATAAATATCGCAAGCTGCTGCTAGGCAAGCAATGCCTCTTAATCTATCAAATTAAAGGTGCTGCAGTTTATGTGGATTATTTTGTTGACTGCAGGCAGGATTATAAATGGCTTTTGTAACATATAGAACTGAGAATATTAGAATTATTAGAATAGAATTTAGCTCCCCGGCTGAACAATATTAATAACATTAATTAGTCCATCATTTTAGTAAATCCAGTACCAATATACTTTTCTGTTTGCCTCTATAATTTTCATGGTATATGGATTAAAATGATTTTTGAGTATTTTTGATTCATATCATAATAATCTGAAAATACAAATAGGAGAATTATGGACTATAAATGGTTTATAAAGGAAGCGAAAAAAATAGAAGATGATAAGGATGTAGCTATCCTTGAAAAACCGGATATAAAGAAAGAACTCGATGATATGCTTATAAAAAAATACTGGCCGGTTATTGAAAGAAGTTTAAAAGACACAGGATATATTTACTCCCCAAACGGTAAACCAAAAACCGAATTTGAATTCAGTCATGAGCTGACAAGATCTCTGATATTTATGTTATTTGACTATGAATGTGCTATATTTAGGGGAAAACTAAGCCTATCTCCAACCGGCTGGATGCTGGAAAGAGAATCTTTTCTGCAATTGACCGAAGAGACCAATCCAGAAGTAATATTTGATATTATTGGAGACCCAAGATTCAGGGGGTTTGCTCCAACTCTGGAAATCCATAAAGATATACCCTTTATCTATCAGATACACTTCCAGGGCGGCAGCGGTGCTGGCTGGCTGGTACATAGTGATGAAACAATATATAAAAAAATAGATGAAGTTATGAATATAGGTATTGAGCTTTATGAATTTACAATTGATGGCTATATGCGTAAAGAAGATGTCAAAGATTTCCTTCAGTTAGCCTGCGTGGCATACGAAGCTTATTAGATTAAACTATATTCTTTTCATTTCATCTAAAAAAGCAGGTCTATTATTATTACCGGGTGCTTTTATACTATCCCCATAGCGTTCTTGATACATTTCCCGGATCCATAAATATACAGGTTTCTTCCAGCTCTGGCTCTTATTGGGGATGTTTTTTATAAGACTTTTTGGGTTTAAGCCAAGCTTTTTAGCCATTTGCACAGTTTCTGTATTCAAGCGGCCTCTTTTCTTGGCCTCTTTCCATTCAGTATCTTTATTATTCTTTTTCTTTGCGGTCATTAGAAACTATTATAGGATTTATTTGTTAATAAGAGTAATAATATCTCCCGCCAGTCCCCAATTGAACAACGTGCTGTTATCAAGCATCCAAAATTCTACTTTTTTGATGCTGGTAAATTTCGTATAATAAGACCCATCTTATGGATAAAGAACTTAAAGAAAAATTAGGTAAAATTCAAAAATTGAAGCGCATTGATAAAGGAATCAAAGGTTTTCAGTATTCCATTGAATTTTCTGAAAACAAAGATGGATTAATAAAAGTAATTGCTGATAAGGGTGAATCTACGTACCAATTGAAAGAATTGCCAGAACTTTATTCTACTGAACAAAGTTTGAGTTTTGATATAGACTGGGACAATGATCACTATCTTTCTCTTTTAAATACCATTGAAGGAGCGATTAGATATATCGATGATTCCAATACAGGGCTAACAGATACAAAAGTTATTTTTTCTCTGGAAGAATTAGTTTCCAAACCTGGATTGAAAAGTAATGATATAATAGTAAAAGGGATAAATCAGCGACTGCGATTTCAACTCAGTTTTAGTGACTACACTCGCAAGGAAGTAAGGAGGGCACTTAAAAAGGTTCTTAAGTCTGCAAAAAGACATAACCGGATCGGTGGCATTAGGGGCTATTTGGACTTTATCATGCAATTCATTCCATGAGAGAAAAATGATTACTTGAGAAACTGAACTATAACCAGAATTTTACAAAGCTCTTGAATCAATATAAAGCACGTATAAACTATTTGCTTTTATTTTATTCTATATCTTGTTCCTCTGCCCAGACCGATTCTTTCGATTTTTTCCAATTCTAATAGCTTTGACAGCACCTGGCTAACTGTAGGTCTTTTCACAGTTGTCTTTTTTGTTATTCCCCTTTTTCGATTTAAAAACCTCTGGAGATGACTTTTCATAAATCATATGGGTTTAGAAACTTTAAAAACTACAGGCTTAGAGTAAAAGCCAAGAGTCGAAGAGCCGGGAGTTAGAGTCGTCATACTTGGCTCCCCGTATTGGACGCTTTTAGAACTAATCCAATTCATTTAAACTTTAAATTAAATCAAGAATTATTACAAATAATGGGATATTAGTAATTGTCCTAAGTGGCTGTCCACTGTGTACGTTATTCGAACCAAAATCTTGAGTGTAAATGAAGATATTTTTATACCAAAATTGGATTATAATTAAAAATTAGGTGCAGCATTTTGTTAGGTTCGATTATTATATTCCAAAGTTATGACTACATTTCCCTTTTTATGTCCTTTTTCGACATGTCTGTGAGCCTCAGCCATCTGTTCCAGAGGATAGCTTCTATCTATGACAGCTTTTATTTTTCCAGACTCAACAAGTTCTTTTAGGGAAACTAGACTTTCTGTTTTCTCACAGGCCATTCCACCACCAAATATTACTTTCTTACTGCCTATCATTGAAGTCCATAGCATTTGAATCATTTCGTGTAACCCACCTGCAACAGCAAGATATATTCCTTTTTGCTTTAGCGAGTTTTTACAACTTGAAAATGAACTCTTGCCTACAGTGTCAAAAATAATATCATAGGTCTCACCATTTTTTGTAAAATCCTCTTTGGTATAATCAATGACCTTGTCGGCTCCCAGAGATTTCACCAATTCTAAGTTCTTTATACTGCACACTCCAGTAACTTCTGCTCCAAAGTGTTTGCTAAGCTGTACTACAGCTGTACCTACACTTCCGGAAGCTCCATTTATAAGGACTTTTTGTCCT
>JALHTA010000032.1 GCA_022865545.1 Actinomycetota bacterium
GGTATAGCTTGCTCTTTTTACCAGCCATACGATCAATAGTATTATTCCTACAATTATGGCTGCGATAAAAATAAATATAAAGATTATCCAGGCAATTCCCCAGCCACCGAAGAAGCCTCCCATCATATTTGGCCACATCATAATTTTGATCCCCTCCTTAAAAAATAATGTATTAATATTATTTTAGTATATTTTATCAAATTATAATAATAGTGAGATATTACATGATGAAAGGTGCCCTAGATGAATTATCTATGTCAGTTCTGGAATAAAAATTTGTTTATCTAAATTGATTATCCTGGTTCTATCGTCCGCTATGCTCTACCATCAATACTTGTATTAATAAATCTCAATTAATCCATTCATATTTGAGTGTATTTTATAATTCCCGGATCACCCATATAAGCATGAAAGCCACAGACTGATATACCGTTAAATATTTCTTGCAGTTTCTGTATTGCCTTATGGATATCATTCAATTGAATTTTTAGTATCTCATCCTTTGAAGAATCATTGAACTTTATATTATAATAACCACAATCAGAATGTGTAATAAGTATAATTTGCTTAGTTTGACGTGCATTCACCAGGATTTTTAACCGCTCCAATAGATCAGGTCCAATATCGACAATAAATTCAGGCCCCCCTGGTAAAACCATCAAATTGATTCGTTCTATCTTCAAATGATTTTTTAAAAATTCCAGATTTGCCTTAACAAATCTTTCGTCACTGCAAAAAATAACTAATTTCCCACTGAAAAAGTCATCGTCCTTAAAACTATATAATATTTTTCCCATTCCCTGTTTTTAATTATTTAATATTTAGATTGATTATTAAGAAATTATTTTTAATAGTTCCTTAGCAGCTTCTGCCGGACCTGTAATCTCATAACCTTTTAAACCTAAACTTGTCCTGAACTGTCCTACAAAAATCTCTTCTTTAAAAAATACCTCAAAATATTTTTTAGATAGTTTATCATGAAGCTCCATGTATTGAGGGGGACCGAAGATATTAGCAAAATAAGAGTGGGTAAGGCCTGTAGATGTAGTGGTCCCTTTACTCATAACCATGCCTTCTTTAAAAATTTTAAGCGCATCTGTTGAATTATCAAACTTATCTATTATCGGATGCTCTTCATCTATTTTTTCATAATTATTGGCATATAAAACATAATTAATCCTGGAGCCCTTGATCACATTGTTAAAAGAATTCACAGGAATTACAATTCTAGCATTTACCTGGTTTGCGCTCATAATGATAGCCCTGTCAATTTGTCCGAAAGCATATCCGGGTTGCAGATCATCCAATCTTAAAAATGCTCCTATTTCACTGCCGTAACCAACAGGCTGTCCGTTCTTAAGCTCTATCGAACCCATATCATCTGCAATGATCTCCAGGTCTGCTATTATATCTTTACCAATAACTCTTAGGGCCTCTAAAGTTTCAGATTTTCCTGCTCCGGTATCGCCTATAATTAAAATAGTTGATTCTTTTCTATTCCTTAATTTTATTTTTACTAATGCCCCGTGAAAAGGCAGATTACCATTTTTCATTATTTTTATATTATGCAGTGTTAGAATCATTTTTTTAAGATATCCAAAATATCCGAATTCATCCTGGTTTGGCACTGCTGCAACAATAAGATCATTTTTCTCATCATCAAAAAATACTGTAGGAAGATCTCCGAAATGATCCAGGCATCCACCAGGTACGCCAAACAAATAGAGAGCATCGGGTTTTCTTTCTAAATCTTTGTCATTTGCCAGTTCAAAAAGATTGCTCAATGAAAAACCAAGCTCAAAAAATTTATTATGAAAATAAACAGGGATAAGAAGTTTGCCTACTTTTGCAGGATAGCAGAGCCATTCATCTTTTTTTATTTTAATTAATTCAAAAGGATTCTGCTCTACTTTTTTAAATTGCCCGGTTCTTTTATTCATAGGAGGATTCAGGACCAGTGGAGGTTACATAAGAACCTGTCGTATTGCAGGAACATCGTTTAGTTGATCGTATTGCGTCTGTGGGAATAAAATAGCTCCTGGGGCTACAATTGCTGCAATCTCTGAACCTGCACTAACCTGCCGGTAAAC
>JALHTA010000313.1 GCA_022865545.1 Actinomycetota bacterium
ATCACAGGTTATTCTTTCCCCAAAGATAGTGCCTGGCAGTCTGAAATTGAACAATTATTCCCTTTTACCGAGACCCCGGATCAGGTAAAGGCAATAGAATATGTAAAAAAAGCAATGGAGGGCCCTGAGCCAATGGATGTGCTGGTAGTAGGCGATGTCGGATTTGGCAAGACGGAGGTCGCAATAAGGGCTGCTTTTAAGGCTCTTGAAGAAGGTAAGCAAGTGCTCATGCTTGTTCCAACCACCATACTTGCGGACCAGCATTATAATACTTTTTCTGCAAGGTATAGGAATTATCCCGTGACGGTGGAAGTAATATCAAGATTTAGGAAAAAGAAGAAGCAGTCTCAAATAGTAGATGACTTCAATCTTGGCAAGGTAGATATGCTGATCGGTACACACAGGGTCCTGCAAAAAGATATTATACCACATGATCTCGGACTAATAATCGTGGACGAGGAACAGCGTTTCGGGGTGAACAGCAAAGAAAAAATAAAACTTATTAAAAAAGAGGTAGATGTACTTACTCTGAGTGCCACGCCCATACCGAGAACCCTTTATATGTCTATGGCAGGTGTAAGAGATATGGCATTAATTGAGACTTATCCGGAAGGCAGGAATCCCATAGAGACTTTTGTAGGGGAAATGAACCCTTCTATTACCCGCAATGCAATTGAAAGGGAGATCGCAAGGGGCGGCCAGGTGTATTATGTCTATAATAGGATCTCCGGTATTGAACAAAGGATGTACCAGCTGGTCCGTCTTATCCCTGAGTCCAGGATAGTCCTGGCACATGGCCAGATGGATGGACTGAAAGTCGAAAAAATAATGAATGATTTCATTAATAAGAAATATGATATCCTGCTTACCACATCGATAATAGAGTCAGGTATGGATATAGAGAATGTCAATACTCTTATAGTAGAAAATTCCCATATGTTCGGCCTTTCCCAGCTCTATCAATTAAGGGGAAGGGTTGGAAGGTCATCAGAGCAGGCTTATGCATATTTCTTTTATCCGAATCAGAGAAGCTTAAGCACCACAGCTTTCCAGAGACTCAAGACTTTATCTGAATATACGGATCTTGGTTCAGGCTATAATGTAGCGATGAAGGATCTTGAGATAAGAGGTGCAGGAGAAATTCTTGGCCCCAGGCAGCATGGACATATAAATAGTGTTGGTTTTGATATGTATTGTCAGATAATAAAGGAAGAGACCGGAAAACTAAAAGGTCTTGCCACCCCCGAAGACCTGAATATACTGATAGATCTGCCGGTAAGTGCATATATCCCCCAAAACTATATCAAGAGCCAGAAGGCAAGAGTAAATATCTACAGGGATCTTGGAATGGCAGAGAGTTTTGAAAAAATTGCAGACATAAAGAAAAGCATTGAGAAAAAATATGGGACAGTTCCACTGGTAGTGCTGGATCTGCTTGGTATCTCGAAGATAAAATACCTGCTGGCAAGTGCCGGAATAGAGAGACTTAAATATTCAAAAGGAAGGGGAATAGTAATAAAAAGCATAGTTTGCGATGAAAAAAAATTTAAAAAGATCAAAGATAGTATTGCTGATATCCTTTATCAGCCACAATTCAAACAGATAACCATAAAAAATATGGATGAAAAGATAGATTTAGATTTAGTAATAGCGTATCTAGGTGATATAATAAGTGCCATGTAATTTTTGATATTTATAAATACTATAAAAAAGGAAGGTTGTCTTGAGAAAGAGATTATTAAAACAGGTGATGGTTGTATGTCTTATTGCCGCACTTGCCATCTCAACTATTTTTATTTCCGGGTGCAGCGCGGCTGTAGCAAAAGTAAATGGTGTAGCCGTAAAACAAGATGAAGTAGATGCATATATTAGTTTTATTTTAGTACAAGATCCTGAGGGAACCGCGAACTTGAGCGAAGAGGAAATGGCTGATCTCGAGGTAAATATAATTGATTCCCTACTGGTGGTTAAGCTTCTTGAGCAGTATGCTGAGGAAAACGGCGTCACTGTAGCTCAGGGAGAAATTGACGAACAGATGGATGCAATAATAGCTTCTTATCCCAGTGAGAGTGATTTTGAAGCTGATCTTAAAGCAAAGGACATAGACCGTGGATTTTTAGAATATGAACTTAAAAGCCAGATACTCAGGACAAAAATATATACCGATGCTACAGCAAGCATAATAACAACAGATGAACAGGTAAAAGAGTATTATGATGAAAACAGGGAGACTCTTTTTGTGATTCCCTCAAGAGTGAGGGTAAGCCATGTACTTTCAATATTTCCATGGGTAGAAGATGCTAGTCTTGAGGAGAACGACCAGGCAAAAGAAAGTACCAAAGAGAAAATAGAATTTGTAGAAGAGCAGCTTGAAAATGGAGCTGAATTTGGAGATATGGCCAGGGAGTATTCAGATGATACAGCTACAAGCGGAGACGGAGGAGATCTTGGATTCATAACAGAAGGGCAGATGGTAGAGGAGTTTGAGAAAGCAGCGTTCTCACTGGAAGTAGGCGAAGTCAGCGGTATTATCGAGACACAATTCGGTTATCATATATTGAAGGTCTTTGACCGTGAAGAAGGACGCATACAGGAATATGACGAAGTAAAGGATGATCTTTCTGTTTATTTATCAGAATTAAAGAAGGCAGAAAAATGGGAAGAGTTTATCTTGGAGCTTATAGATAATGCTGAGATCGAGTATCTTTTAGAGGTAGAGGGAACATTGAATAGCCCTGTCGGAAGCACAGGTGAGGGGACCCAGGACGAAACAGATTCCTCTGGTGAAGAAGAATCTTCAAGTGAAGAGGATGGGTTGCTTGATGATGAAAGCATAGAGGATTTTCTTGAGGATGAAAATGAATAGAAAGCTCACGTGATGGAATTTGATCTAAATTCACCAGACCTGGACAGGCTGGATAAGATAAAGTCAGCAGATATATTATTTACAATTCTTTTGGATATAATGAGGATCTTGCGTTCACCGGATGGCTGTATCTGGGATAGGGAGCAGGACCATAAAACACTTAAGAAAAGCCTCCTGGAGGAGACCTATGAAACTATTGAGGCTATAGAGAAAGGGGATCCCCGGGGCATCAGGGAGGAACTTGGGGACCTGATGCTTCAAGCAGTATTTCACAGCCAGATAGCAGATGAAAACGGGCATTTTAATATGAGTGATGTTCTTAAAGGAATCATCAAAAAGCTTCTCAGAAGACATCCTCATGTATTTGGTGATAGTGATGTAAGCTGCACCGGTGAGATACTATCCAATTGGGAAGATATCAAGAAAAAAGAAAGAAAAGATAATAATAAAGACGAGGATTCCATATTCAG
>JALHTA010000314.1 GCA_022865545.1 Actinomycetota bacterium
GGGTGTTATTTTACCACAGAAAGGCTTTTTAGAAGGCTTGCGAAAACTCGCAGATCTGCACGGTATTGTATTGATTTTTGATGAAGTTATTACCGGTTTTAGACTTGGACTGGGTGGAGCGCAGCAATATTACAATGTTAAACCAGACTTAACAACGCTTGGTAAAATTATTGGAGGAGGATTACCAGTTGGTGCTTTTGGTGGTGCAAAACATATCATGGATTATTTGGCTCCCGATGGACCTGTATATCAGGCAGGAACATTATCTGGTAATCCCTTAGCTTTATCTGCTGGTTATGCCACTCTGCAGGAATTAGAAAAAGATGATTTTTATAAAAAATTAGAGACTAAGGCTATCGAATTTTTTAATGAATTGAGTACTAATTTTGAGCGTTCTGGTTTTCCGTGCACACCTCATTGTGTCTCGTCAATGGGAGGCTTTTATTTTCAGGAGGGCCCTGTAAACAATTATACAGAAGCGCTACGGTCAGATACAAAATTATTTGCACGCTATTTTAAAAAACTTTTAGATAAAGGTATTTATATAGCCCCTTCACAGTTTGAATCAATGTTTGTCTCTTCAGCGCATACAGATTCTGATTTACAGAAAACAGTGGAAATCCATAAAGCAGTGCTTAAAGAAATGTGATTCTTCATTTATATCTCTAATAAAACAGCGGTAGATAAAATATGATTTTAAATCATCTGCTTTTGCTTAAAACTAAAATAACCTTCACAACCTACTATTATATGATCCAAGACATTTATTCCAACGATATCAAATGATTTACAGAGCCTGCGGGTAATCTCAATATCGTCCATGGAGGGTTCAGGGTCTCCACTTGGATGGTTATGCAGAAATATCACTGACGCTGCAGAGCTCCTTATTGCAGGATTGAGGACCTCCCGCGGATGGATAAGTGATGAATTAAGGGATCCCTGAGAGATGAGCTCCTCCTTTATTATCTTGTTTTTTGTATCAAGCAGCAGCACCCTGAATTGTTCTTTTCTAAGATCTTTAAGGATCGGGATATAGTAAGACGCCACTTCCTCGCTGCACCTGAAGCTTTTACAATTACCATTTTTTAATGCTGCAGCTCTCCTGCCCAACTCAAAGGCAGCTACAAGTTTTGCTGCCTTGGCTTTACCTATTCCTTTTAGATCTAATAGTTCAGATGGCAATACATTGATAAGACCTTTAAGTTCCTTAAACTCTATAAGTATTTCCTTTGCGAGGTCCACAGCTGAAAAGCTGTTTCCCTTATGTTTATGGCCGGTCTGCAATAAGATAGCAAGGAGTTCACAGTCGGACAGTTTGTCCGGCCCCAACATAAATAATTTTTCCCTGGGCCTTTCTGTCTCTGGCCATTTTTTAATTGATGTTCTTTCCAAAATAATCCTGAATACATTAACAATGTAATAGCACATATACATAATAGCATAAATATTTAAAATATAAAATATTTTAAATAACTAAATTCAAGCAGTTTAATGTAGTAAGATCATGGCATAGTAAATACTCATGCTTTATGCTTTGGAAAACCAGAAGAAAATTCTTATAATAAATACACTAAGAAACAGCAACATAATCTACTTTTGTGCTGGGCTCAGGAGGTGGCAGGCCATCATTTTTTAATCCAGCCAGATGAATCAGGAGTGCTTCTGTGATATTTTTTTTTGTTTCTTCAATAGTTTTACCTGTTGCGATACATCCTGAAACATCAGGTAAATATGCAGAATAATTATTGTTAATTTTTTCAATAATAACTAAATATTTCATTTACTCTTACTCCTTTTTAATCCAGCTTGTTTAAAAACACTGTTTAAAGTTCCGGGTGCTATATCATCGCCTGGATTACCGGCAATTGTTACCCTTCCGGGTTTTACAGGGTGCTTGAATTGTGTATGACTTCCTTTCTGTACGACAATATACCACCCATCCTCTTTTATTATCTTTATTATCTCACGTAATTTCAAATTAAAAAACTTTCTGGATTATTATTTTTATCTGAACCTGATATAAGTATTATATATTAATAATGAATTAGCACAAATACATAATAGCATAAATATTTAAGATATGAAATAATGGGATTAGTTAAATTCCTGTATTTTAGAATATTAAAACTATTGACGATTGTATATTATCATGATATACATATTTAAAATGGATATTTATAAAAAGCTTAGCAATTGTACCGGGTTTCAATGGGATGAAGGAAATGCCGGAAAGAATTGGTTGAAGCATAGAGTGAGTCCTTCTGAATGTGAACAAGTATTTTTTCATCTTCCCCTGGTACCCCCTGATGATAAAAGACACTCCGGGGAAGAAAACAGGTATTATGCACTTGGAAAAACAGATACGAGACGATTGCTTTTCATTGTTTTTACGATTAGAAGGAAAAATATCCGTGTTATTTCTGCAAGGGATATGAATAAAAAAGAAAGGCGGATTTATATTAATTATGAAAAAGATTCCAAAGTTTAGAAGTGAAGATAAAGAAAGGGAGTTTTGGGCAGATGCTGATTCCCTGGAATTTATTGATTGGAAAAAAGCAAAAAAAGTAGTTTTGCCTGACTTAAAACCTTCAGTTAGAACTATATCATTGAGACTTCCGGAGTCAATGCTTGAAGAGATAAAGCTTCTTGCAAACAAAAGGGATGTACCTTACCAATCATTGATGAAGATGTTTCTATCTGAGCGGATAGAAAAAGAATTGAGCGCATAAGCCGGGTGCTATATCAATGCATCTAATATAAACTTGACCCCCAGATAAAATAGAAATAGACTGCAGGCGATGAGGATCCCATTATATATTTTCTGATTAAGGAACCTCCTGCCAGTACTTATAAGAAAACCAATAAACAGATACCAGATAAAATCTGCACTGATATGGCCCGTAAAGAACGAGAGGACTCCTGGAATATTAAATTTTACACTTTTTATAATAAATGCGGCGCCAATGCTTATCCACCATATAAACCAGTAGGGGTTCATAAGGCTGACAAGTATGCCCTTGAGTATTATGATGCCAGTCGACCGGGTATTCATGGTGCGCTTCTTTATCATTGATTTAAAATCAATAATGAACCTTTTACGGAAAACAGATACCAGGATATCCACTCCAAGGTATAGCAGGAACACCCCGCCAAGAATACCGATTATTTTAGCGACCAGGGGGTTTTCAAGATATCTGAGAAGGCCGAGGACAAAAGCGGCAACTACTACCAATTCCAGGATAGCATGACCCACTACAATAAAAAAAGATGTCCAGAAACCCTTTTCAGCTACGCTTGATATAACGAGGGTAAGCATCGGACCAGGTACCAGAGCCCCGGAAAAACCGACGATCATCGCACCAAAAAATATTTCGACCATTTCATTCATAATATATCATAGTTCCGGATCATTGCTTACGATCTTAAACTATCTTATTCGTGATCCTTCCGATCCGCTCAACTTCACAAATAACCTCATCACCGGGTTTAAGGAGTTTCTTCTCTTTCATAAAGACCCCCACGCCTGATGGAGTTCCTGTGGAGATAAGGTCCCCGGGATAAAGCGTGATAGACTGTGAAATATAGGATATAAGGTTATATACCCCAAATATCATATCGTTTGTATTTCCGTCCTGGCGGAGCTCACCATTTACATATGACTTAAGACTTATATTATAAGGATCACCGAAATCTTTTTGTTTTACTATCCTTGGGCCCATCGGTCCAAATGTATCAAAGCTTTTTCCCCTATACCATTGGCTCTCATTTTTCTGGATATCCCTGGCTGTGATATCATTAAAAACAGTATAACCATATATATATCCTGGAACATCATCTTCTTTAACACCTTTTATCTCCTTACCTATTACAGCCGCAAGCTCCACCTCATAATCCAGCTCTTTTACTTCGGGAGGATATACTATATTATCCCCGTCCTTTATAATACAGCTCCTTGCTTTGGCAAAGAGTACCGGCCCCGCTGGAAAGCGCCCATCCTGTTCAGCAATATGGGAGCGGTAGTTCTGCCCAACACAAATGATCTTGCCAGGAATATAAGTTTTCATATCCATTTCATTTAAAGTATCTTCTGAATGATCCATAAATCTCCTTGCTAATAATCATATATTAAATATATTTTAAAGATTTTAGTTGTTTTGTAAAAGGAAACATATAAAAATATACCGATAAACAGGCAAAGATATTTGACTTATTTGATAAAAGAGGAATAAAGGCAGCACAGGAATAATACATTAAAATGCAGTAATCCCGTACTTATTTTACCGCTCTAAAAGCAAGACGGGAAGCAGTAATCCGGTCTGCAAATATTTGCGAAATAATTATCCAAAAATTCTTTTAAATTGATTGCATTGTATGTATAATATGTAACCAGTTTGTAAGTGGCACCAGGGAGTAGATGCAAGAGCAATTTATCGTAAATTACTTCACGCTAGGACTATTTTTTATAGTCAGTATTATTTTCGTTCCCGCCATTATCTTTCTAACCAAATTCCTTGCACCGTCAAATCCCACTGAAGAAAAACTTATTACATATGAATGCGGCGTACCTCCAAGAGGCGGGATATTCTCACATTTCTATATCCGTTATTATATATTTGCTTTCCTGTTTGTTATTTTTGATGTGGAAGCAGTTTTTTTATTTCCATGGGCGGTGCATTTCAGGGTCCTTGGACTGGCCGGCTTCATTGAAGTACTGATCTTTATTTTGATCCTGATTCTTGGTCTTATTTATGTTTGGAGAAAGGGAATACTTAAGTGGGTTACTTAGAAGGAAAGTTTCACAAACCAAATTTTGTCACGCTTTCATATGACAAGCTTATGAATGCGGCAAGGAGCCGCTCAATATGGTACCTTACGTTTGGAATAGCCTGCTGTGCCATAGAGATGATGGCAACCGGGGCCTCCCATTATGACCTTGACCGTTTCGGGATGTTTTTCAGGGCATCTCCCAGGCAGGCCGACCTTATTATAGTATCCGGATGGATAACAAGGAAGTATGCTCCTGTTGTAAAAAGGATATACGAACAGATGGCGGAGCCAAGATATGTGGTGGCCATGGGTTCCTGTGCCATAAGCGGTGGACATTGTTATGATTCATATAATATTGTACAGGGTGTAGATAAAGTGATCCCCGTAGATATATATGTCCAGGGTTGCCCGCCAAGACCCGAAGCACTCTACAAGGGACTTTTAGAGATGAAGAATGTAATCAACCGCGAGACTATAGTAGTTAAGTAAAAGGTAAAATAGAGGATTTTAGAGAACTAAATGGAAATAATAGAATATCAATACAGGAAAATAGATAATCAGGAAATAATCGATACTATTGGGACAAAAGCTAAGAAAGCCGGTATCGGCATTGAATTTGATACTTATTTTGACCAGGTGTATGGAATGATCGATTCAAAAGATATCCTTAAATTCTCAGGTATCCTAAAAAAGGATAAGGATTTAAGTTTTAAATATATAAGATCCATAACAGGAAGTGATTTTGAGGATCATTTCGAGATAGTCTACAGTCTTTATTCATTTGAGAATAACTGGCCGGTAAATATAAAGATAAAGCTTGACCACGAAAAACCGAAGGTGGATAGCATAGTTTCTGTTTACAAAGGAGCTAACTGGTTTGAAAGGGAGATATGGGAGATGCTTGGTATTGATATCAAGGGACATCCCGGATTAAAACCGCTCCTGCTTGTAGGAGACGAGGATTTTCATCCTCTTCTTAAGAGTTTTGAGATCAAATGGGAAGACAGGGAATACATACCAACAGAAAAATTTGAATAATTAAAAGTATTTGAGAAATATATGTTTAATGAAGAATTTGAAATAGTAACAGAAGATCTGCCGAAAGACTATATGGAAGTCAATTTCGGACCTCATCACCCATCAACTCATGGCGTGTTCAGGTTTATAGCAAAGATCGATGGCGAGAGGATAGCCAGCTTAGAACCGGTTATCGGATATCTTCACCGCGGACTTGAGAAAATGGCTGAGAGCAGGACATATATACAGTTTAAACCCCTTGTGGACAGGCTAGACTATACAGGTGCTCTTTTAAATGAATTATGCTACTGTCTGGCGCTGGAGAAGATGGCAGAAATAGAGGTCCCTCCAAGGGCCCAGGCAATAAGGGTCATCAGTGCGGAGCTTAACCGTATCTGCGCCCACCTTATATTCTTCGGTGCAATGGGACTGGAAGCTGGTGCCTTTACACCATTTCTTTTCGGTTTTGTAGAAAGAGAGAAAGCATTCCAGCTGCTTGAAATGCTTGCAGGCGGGAGGCTTACTTTTAATTTCATAACTATAGGCGGAGTCAGGGAAGACATACCTCGAGGTTTTAAATCCGATCTTGATAAATTTATTGCCACA
>JALHTA010000315.1 GCA_022865545.1 Actinomycetota bacterium
GATCCGCAAAGAAGATCCTTGCCTCTTCTGAAAGTACAGGCAGAGATATAATAGAGTTTTTCGGTACCGCTCCTGAGAAAGTGGAAGTGGTCCACCTTGCTGCGGGACCCATTTTTAAAAAGCTTGGATCTGATGAGATAGATAAAGCCATTGTATCAAAGTTTAAGATCAATGGACCGTATATCCTCTCTGTCGGTACGATCGAACCCAGAAAAGACTTTGTGACACTAATCAAAGCATATAATATGATAAGAGTTAAAAACCCGGGTTTCTATCATAAACTTGTCATAGCCGGAAGGACAGGATGGAAAAGTGAGGCTACCTATCATGAGTATGGGCTCTCCCCGTTCAAAGACGATATAATCTTTACGGACAGGATAAGCGATCCGGAGCTTGTACAGATCTATAACCAGGCCGGTATCTTTGTATGCACTTCGCTCTTTGAAGGATTTGGCTTCCCTCCTCTTGAAGCGATGAGCTGCGGGCTACCGATAATATGTTCAAATAGTTCGTCAATAAAAGAAGTAGTGGGAGACGCAGGGATACTTGTAGAACCGGGTGATATTGGAGGATTTGCAGATAATATTATGAAAGTAATAAATGATAATGTTTTAAAGAATAAACTTTCAGAAAATTCCCTGGAAAGGGCCGGGAAGTTTTCGTGGGAAAAGACAGCCCGGAAAACGCTTGCAGTATACAGAAAAGCCTGTATTTAAAGTATAGGGCTGGAAATTATATCTTTTTTAGATGATCAATATAAATAGCCCGCAGAACGGACCGGTAGGTATACTCTCTAATTATGATAATTATCTTCGGAGCATTAAAAATCGAACTGGAAAATATTATCCGCGGGACCATGGTCCACAGGACCATTAAAAAGCACGGTATAGCCATCTATTCGGGTTTAATAGATAAAAGAGATGTCCTGGTAGCAGTAACCGGAATAGGAAGGCACAATGCCGCAAAGGCAGCAGATATTGTCTGCGGTCTTTCTGAGGTAAATGAAGCCAGAGAAGTAAAGGTGCTCATAACAGGTTTCTGCGGAGCAGCAGCCAAGAGGCTTGAAATCGGTGACCTTGTTGTTTACAACAGGGTCACCGATTGTACCAAAAACAGTGACCCCATTAAGGATGGGGATTTATTGCCGCCGGCTGACTATATCCTTTCTACTGCGAAAAGAGTCTTAGAAATCGATAAGATAAGAAATGTAGTTTGCGGGTGTACGGGCAGGGTAGTCTCCACGCCTGAAGAAAAGGCAGCTACCGGTAAAAAATACGGTGTCGATGTTATAGATATGGAGACCTACTGGATCATAGAACAACTCCAAAAAAACGGTTTACCGCCTGGTTTAATATACTGCATCAGAGCAGTATCTGATGATTCATCGGTACGCCTCCCGGTCTATTTTTCATCTGATACGAAACCTGGTGCGGTCCTTAAATTCTTAAGGTCTATTCTGATATCAATATTTTCGAAGGATGAGTTCAGGATTAATTTAAATGCCTTAAGGAATATAGGTAGAGCAAAGAGCAGATTGGACAAAACTGTTCTAAGATTTATTCAATAGTACTCAAAATAGAATGATCCTTTAAAACGATGTCCTAAATAATACCTTTTGACTTATAGAAGATATTTTTAAGGATGTATACAAGACCACCGATCAGGGCATTAAAAAGGATTATTGAAAGTACTATAAAAGAAAAGAGTGTTGCATCTGCCGTGGACGCTCCGAAGCTTTCAAGTATAAATACTGTAGCATTCTCCCGTATACCGATTCCTCCCAGGGCTATTGGCAGGCTGGTCACTATTGAGGCAAAGGGCAGGGTAAATACCATCATGCTGTAGCTTATATTTATTCCAATTGATAGGCTAATAAAATAATAACTTGTAATAAATATTGTCTGTATAATAATGCTGTAGAAGTAAGAAATATAGACAAACTTCCACCGGTTCCTGTAACTTATAAGGATTTCATGAAAACTCTTAAGTTTTAGGCGGATCCTTGAAAAAAACCTTATCTTTCTGAGCACCACATCGATCTTAAAAAATCTGGGAAAGAAAAGTACTATGAAAAATACCAGAGTGACTCCCAGAAACGATAATAAAGCAATTACAATATTTTTCGGAAGATAATCGAACATCCCCAGAAAAAATGATATGATCAGTAGGGTGATGCCTGTAAAGGTACCTATTATCCTCTCGATGACTACCGCAGATATATTCTCATTTATGGGTACTTCTTTATTCTCGTAAAGGTCATAGACTCTGTAAAAGTCACCTCCCAC
>JALHTA010000316.1 GCA_022865545.1 Actinomycetota bacterium
AAAACATTAAATGCTTATAAACTTATAATTATTTTTCTATTAGAATTGTTTAATATAATATTAATACATTCCTAATAAATGTCAAATATAAAAATATTATCTATAATCTTGTTTATATTTAGATTATTAAAAACTTTTTTAGGCTTGTGTAGATGATTTAGTAACAAATAATTGATACATTTATACAGATACCTTATTTTAGCTTGTGATCTTTTAGATCGACACTAAAGCTTTGATGATATTTTATATGGATGGATATTTGAACAGGAACAAGTCTGTTTCCTGTTCCTGGATTTCTTATTTTAAAAAATTCTATATCTTTCTATTATTAAAAAAGGAGTTTTAACTATTTTCTAAAACTGATTTGACCAACCGTATTAGCTCCTTGGGTTGAACTGGTTTATCCAGGAATTTATTTACTGGCAGCCATGACTGGTCAATATCCTGATCGCTAAACCTACCCATAAAAATCCCTTTCTCGTTCACGGCAGAGAGCATAATAATCGGTATTTTTACTAATTTTTCATCGCTTTTTAATGCTCTGGCAATCTTAAATCCTGCGGAATGATCCTCGGGGAAGATAACATCCAGAATAATCAGATCTGGACTAAACTTTGAGACATTTTCAACTACATCTTCGTCATTATACTGCGCAGCAACCTCATAGTCATTTGCTTTTAAAACCATAGAAATTGATTCAACAATATCCTCATCATCATCTATTATGTATATCTTCTCCATCTGATCCTCTCCTTCTTCCTTTAGTTTTAAAATTTGTATTCTAAGTTACCTGATTACATTGTACAATAATATTAAATGAAAAATAAAGATAAAATTGATCACGAATCAGTAATTGCCCTGATCGGTGCAGGAAAAGGTGGCCTTGCGCTATTAAGAGTCCTGCTAAAAATCCCTGCAGTTAAGATTAAATACATGTGTGATATTGACCCTTATGCCGTGGGAATCCTTTATGCAAAGAATCATGATATCAATTGTACAACAGATTGGGACCAAATAATTATTGATGAGGAAGTAGACCTTGTATTTGAAGCTACAGGTGATCCCCAGATCTTTAAAAATATAAGCGAAAATAAATCTCCTAAAATAAGCCTGATAGGAGCAGGCGGCTCAAAGATCATTTTTCAATTCCTGGACGCCTATAATGAAGTCAATCAAGATCTTAATGAGTATAAGGTAAACCTTGAAAAAAAGATCATTGAAAGAACTGAGGATCTTGAAATAGTGAATACCCAGCTGGAAAAAGAAATGCTGGAATATGAAAAGATAAGCCAGAGATTAAAAGAGATAAATAATGAAAAAACAAAGTATCTACTATATGCTACCCACCAATTAAAAGCTCCGTTTGCGGCAATCCAGAGTTATGTAGATATTATGCTTGAGGGTTATTCCGGAAAAATAACACAGTCAACCAGGGATATTGTACAGAAAATCAAGGCAAGATGTGAACTACTGTCCAGGGTTATCAAAGAAATGCTGGAACTCGAAAAATTAAAATCAAGAGATGGTATAGTTTTAGATCTAACGAGGATCAATATCAGCCCCATTCTCACAAATACGGTCCAGCAGTTTAAAATATCTGCTAAGAATAAAAAGATCCGGATTGATTATACTCCCCTGGAGGAAGACCATTACATCAGGGGAAATAAGAAGCAGATCGAGATCCTTTTTTCTATTTTGCTTGAAAATGCAATCAGT
>JALHTA010000317.1 GCA_022865545.1 Actinomycetota bacterium
ATACGCTCGACAAGGGCCTTAATAGAATTGGAGATACAGATTGCCTTATTATTCCATGGATACAGGCATTTGGGCTCCAGATGAGATATACTGAAAGAGAGATCCTGCTTCAGTTAAAAGCAGCAGAGGATCTGGGAATAGATGGATTTTTATTCTGGAATGCAGGAAACAAATATAGTGTTGTCGAGAGGGCACTAAAAAGTAGATCATAGGGTAAGAGCGCAAGCAGGCGGTCGGAGTACCATTTATATTAAAAAACCAGACTTAAAGGAATAATTATTTACAGATCTTAGCTATAGCTCCACCCTCCAGGACGCGAACCTGACTTAAGATTTTCCAGGCTGCCGGCATCTTCTTCAAAAATATCATCCAGGAGTTCTTTTTTCTCCTTATCAGTGACAGTAGATCCTTGAGCTGATTTACTACTTTTTTCCGTTTCTGGGATGTTCTTCTTTTTCTCAATGCTTTTCTTTGGCTCTGAAGCTGATTTAGAAGACTTTGATTTTTTCTTCATCGTCTGCTTTTCATTAATATCTTCGGTAAGCCTTACCTTTAATTTGCAATTGGCGCAGGTAAAGAATCCCTTTTTGATCGGAGCACCGCATTCCGGACACCACATCTCATCATCTCTGATATTTTTTTCATTTTTACTCATAATTACCTCATGGTCGCAGATTCATAAATTATATGTCTTCCTCTATTTTAAAATAATATAGCGGACATTTAAAACACTATTTTTATACCTGATTATATATTTAATATCCGGCCTTAGTAGAAGAGAGAATCATAATAATCCCTTGAGGTATAATTCAGAAGATAATTATTCGGAAAGTTATTGTATAATATTTTCCAGGGCAGCTTAAAGGAAGGGAAAATATAGTTTTTTTGGTTTTAGAATCACAAGGATCATATTTAAAATAATTATTAAGCATAGGAGAGGAAATTCTAATGGTGTTTACAAAAGATTATAAGTACGGGGGATGGGAAAATTGTGTGAAACTGGAAAACAATGAGATAGAGCTCGTAGCCACCACTGATATTGGACCAAGGATAATACGTTTTGGATTTAAGGATGGCCAAAATCTTTTTAAGGAATTTAGTGACCAGGTCGGAACGACAGGTGGAGAGGAGTGGAAACTTTATGGGGGACACCGCCTGTGGCATGCTCCTGAAGAGGTCCCCAGGACATATTTTCCTGATAATAATCCCATAGACTTTGAGCAAAAAGGAAATACAGTTAAGCTAATACAGAATACAGAGACCACAACTGGAATAAAAAAAGAGATAGAGATCACACTTGACCAGAAGGAAAACAGTGTAAAAGTATTGCACCGCTTAATAAATAAAAACCTATGGGAGGTAGAGCTTACACCCTGGGCCCTATCAGTCATGGCAAATGGCGGGAGGGCAATAATTCCACAGGAACCTTATCAGGCCTGGGAAGAAAACAAACTTCCGGTAAGATCTATGGTGATGTGGTCATATAATGATATGAAGGATCCGAGATGGATATGGGGTTCAAAATATATACAACTCAAACAGGATCCAGGGGCAAAGACCAGGCAGAAGCTAGGATTATTAAATACACCTGGATGGGCTGGGTATTACCTGAATGGAGAGCTCTTTGTAAAAAGATATGGATATGACCCGGATGCAGAATATGTAGATCTTGGCTGCAATACCGAGATCTATACTGATTGGGATATTCTTGAAGTAGAGACACTTGGAGGAAAAGTATCTGTACCGCCCGGAGGTTCTGTGGAACATCTTGAGAAATGGTATTTATTTAAAGCAGATCTCAAACAAGATGAAGAGTCCCTGGACAATGATCTAATGCCGCTGATAGGAAGGACAAACTTTTAATAAGGCTTAAACTACAATATCTACAATGCTGGAAATATGTGCAGGTTTACTACCGCAGCATGCTCCAATTATTGATGGTCTGTATTCAAGATATTTTTTTATATTGCAAGCCATTATTTTGGGA
>JALHTA010000318.1 GCA_022865545.1 Actinomycetota bacterium
ATTATTGCCAGAAAGAAGCAACATAGTCTCCAGCCTCATTATTACATCTTTCGGGGAATTAGCATGTATTGTAGTCATTGAACCGCTGTGACCGATATTCATAGCCTGAAGCACATCTATGGCTTCCACTCCTCTTATCTCTCCAACTATAATGCGGTCCGGTCTCATACGAAGTGAGTTTCTGACAAGATCCCTGATGCTTATCTCTCCATTACCTTCCATATTGGGAGGTCTTGTCTCCATCCTTACCAGGTTTTTATGTGTAAATTTCAGTTCCATGGTCTCTTCTATTGTTATTATCCTTTCACTTTCCGGAAGAAATCCTGAAAGAATATTCAGTAGTGTAGTCTTTCCTGTTCCAGTTCCTCCGCCTACCAAAATATTTGCCTTATTCCGCACACATTTAGCCAGAAAGTCCCCGATTCTTCTATCCATGGTCCCTTCACTTATAAGTCTTTCAATATCTACAATATCTTCCTTAAATTTCCTGATGGTGACTACAATGTCTTCCAAGCTGACAGGGCTTAAGACAATATTGATCCTGGAACCGTCTTTAAGCCTGGCGTCTACCATTGGATGGCTTTCATCCACCCGCAATCCAAGAGGGCCAAGGATCTTATCTACAAGATTTCTTATATGGCTGCTGTCACGAAACTTCATCTGTATTTTTTCAATTTTCCCATGTTTTTCTATATAAACCTCATCATGATCATTTATCATTATTTCTGTTATTTCAGGGTTACTCATGAGAAAACTGATGGGTCCAAGTCCAAATCCATCTTCATTTATTTTTCCTGAGAGCTTTGACAATTCCGGGGCAGTAAGAAGTATTTTTTCCATATCGGCAATATCGCTGACAATTTTTTCAATTATTTTTTGCCTATCGGTAGCTGAGAACTTCTTAAAATCTTTTCCGCTGATTTTTTCAAATACCTTTTTTATTATATATTTTTCGACCTCACTACTATTATTTACAGGATTCATAAATCTAGTTCCTCATAAATCTTCTGAGATAATTCTGAAATACTTCTTACGATCCTTAAATTATAATTAAATATATAATCAGGTCCCCTGGTATTTATTAAAAATTCAATATCCCTGTCATAAGGAATAAAGGAACTGACTGGAAACTTTAGTATATTTGTAAGTCCTGTCGGCGAGATGGCGGGTCTCACATTATATTTATTTATAACCAGATATGAACCAGGGTGGGTTTTTGCATTATCAATATATTCCATAAGTATCCTGGTATTATTTATTGATACAATATCCGGCAGAGACACAAAGACAAATCTGTCAGCAATATCGATCTCCCCAATATCGATATATCTAAAAAGATGATAGGGGAAATCAATGCATATTATGTCAAAATGATCCCTGAGGCCTTCAAGGAATCGATTAAAATTATCACCTTCCAGTATCTCTTTTTTCCCAGGATCCAGTGGAGGGATGATAAGGTGCAGACTATTATCAAAATTAATTACTAGCCGTTTAAGTACCGAAGTATCCAGGCTGCCTGCCGCATTACCTATATCCCCATAATCTTTATAATTACCATCATCTACATCAAATATCACCCTGCTGTCTCTTTTCCCTGTATTAAGATCCAGGAGAAGGACATTTACTGAAGTCTTCCTGGCCAGATAAGTAGAAATAGCGGTTGTAATAAAGCTGCAGCCGCTTCCCCCTTTTGCAGATGAAAATAATATTACATTAGATTCAGGCTTGGCAGTATTTTGCATATTCTCTCCTCTCTCGCTAACAATCTCTTTCTTATTGTTCTTATCTCTGGTCAATGTTTTCATATGATCCAATACACCCACTCCCCCGTTTATTTAATTAATCTAAAAAAATCAATATCCATATTCCTTACTACCTGCCGGACATAATGAAAGATAGAGTTGCCCGCCCTCGATTGCTTTAAGGGTTCTTTCAACTTCAGTAACTTCCAGATAAAAAGTGATCACAAGTATTTTCTTAAGTTGACTATTATTATTATTTCCAGAAGAAACACTGCTAAGGATCCCATCGCTAAGATATCCTGAACTTGATGCATCCTGATAGTTTTCTGGATCCAGTGTATTTTCAT
Source organism: Actinomycetota bacterium (assembly GCA_022865545.1). Taxonomy (GTDB): domain Bacteria; phylum Actinomycetota; class Humimicrobiia; order Humimicrobiales; family Humimicrobiaceae; genus M55B120. The sequence continues at coordinate 2,090 of JALHTA010000318.1, forward strand.
TACTATCAAGGATTATTA
>JALHTA010000319.1 GCA_022865545.1 Actinomycetota bacterium
AGTTAGCTTTGAATGAGTTTATTTGAGTAGCTAATTCGATAATCTGATAGTAATATTTAGTTCTAAACGTGTTCAATGTCCCCAGAGGATATGCACAGTTCAAACCGTAAATTCACCTGCTTTAACTTTTATGGTATATTTTAATAAATATGAAGAAATTCTTAACAATTTTACTATTAATCTTTCTTGGTCCTTTGCTAAAATTAGCTTGATAAAATGCTACCTATCTTGATTATAGAGTTATAAAGGAGAATATTTGTGGAATCAGAAGAGAATTTAGTTAAAACTTGTATTGAAGCTGGAGCATATAAAGCATTTGTAATCTCAACAGGTAAAATCCCTTTTGATGAAAGTTTTAGGAGTTATTGCGAGGCTAATTCTTGTGGAAATTATGGTAAAAATTATGCATGCCCACCCAATGTCGGTGGCAGTAAAGAATTAATTAAAAAAGCAAAAAGCTATAAAAAAGCACTGGTATTTCAAACAGTAACTCAAATTGAGGACTCCTTTGATTTTGAGGGAATGAAAGAAGCGGCGCTTAAACATTCAAATATTGCAGATACAATTAATAAAGATATAAAAAAGCAATCTGATAATTATCTTCAACTAACAGCAGGTAAATGCTCAGTTTGTGAGGTTTGTGCTCTAATTGAAAATAAGCCCTGTAAATTTCCAGATAAAGCAATTTCATCTTTAGAGGCATATTGCATGAATGTATCAATTTTAGCTGAGCTTTGTCATATGAAATATATTAATGGAAAAAATACTGTTACATATTTTGGGGCGTTTCTATTCAGTTAAAAACCCAATTCCGGTATAAAAATATCCCTATCTGAAGTCATTATTGCGGTTCTAACATTTCGTACAGTGGCCAGCCACTTTGTACTAATTGTCTCAGGAACAGAAAAAACCGGGCTCTACACCCACAACGGGGGCAATCCGCTCTCTAACAGCATAGCGCTTTGATTCTAAGTCTGAGCTCTTTATTTGTTTCTCTCTTTAATACGCACATAATGGAAAAACTGTTTCTATTTGTTTGACTAAGCAGTAAAGGATTCATATACTAAACACAGATATTGAAATATAAGGACATTTATTATGTTTGATGAACAGTTGAAAGAAGAAGTCGAGCTCAATAAACGGATACTGGAAAATTTAAGCAAAACTGATTATGAAAAATAAGAAAATTCCTGACAACCAGGTAGTTTTTTACCAGTCTCCCGATGGAGCTATCCATCTAGAAGTAATGTATGCAGAAGAAAACATTTGGCTCAATCAAAATACAATGGGAGAGCTTTTTGCTTGTAGTACTGATAATATTTCCTTGCACCTCAAAAATATTTATCAAAACAAAGAACTGGATCAAAATGCAACTTCCGAGGATTTCTCGGTAGTTCAAAAAGAAGGAAATAGGCAGATAAAGAGAAAAATAAAATTTTATAGCCTTGAGGCAATTATTGCAGTTGGCTACAGGGTCAATTCTGACAGAGGTAGGGAGTTTCGCATTTGGGCAACTCAGATTTTGAAAAACTATATTCACAAGGGATATGCTCTTGATAGCGACAGAATGAAATATGGTTCGCGATTCAGCACCCGTTACTTTGACGAATTATATGAAGAGATTAAGGATATCCGTACTAGCGAGCGGATGATTTATCAAAAAATTACTGATATTTACGCTACTTCTTTTGATTACTCTCCAAATGCCCCAGAAACCAAAGAGTTTTTTGCAGCTGTGCAGAATAAGTTGCATTTTGCCATTACAGGCAGGACAGCGGCGGAGATTGTTGCACAAAGAGCTGATAGTAAAAAGGATAAAATTGGGCTTAAAACCTGGCGAAAATCTCCAAAAGGGAAAATCATGCCTAGTGATGTTGCAATTGCCAAAAATTATTTAGATAAAGAAGAATTAAAGCATTTGGATCGTATCGGCAATATGTATCTTGATCATGCTGAAATGCAAGCAGCAAGAGGAAATGTAATGAAAATGAAAGATTGGCAGAAAAAACTAGATGCATTTTTGAAGTTTAGTGAATATGAGATTTTAACCAATGCAGGCAATGTCTCTCATGAAGTTGCTAAAGAATTAGCCTCAGGAGAATATGCAAAATATAAGCCTATTCAGGATAAAAATTACATTTCTGATTTTGATCGGGAAGTAAAAAAGTTATCAGCTGATGATAATAAAAAAGATAAGTAAAATAGCAACACAACAAAACAGCTGATACCGCTCTAAGATTATCCAAATACTTTGGTAACTCTGCATATTTCTGGATGGGTATACAGGATGAATTTGACCTGAGAGAAGAAGCTGAAAGAATTGAAGCTGAATTAAATAGAATTCTAAAAGCTATTTGAAACCGGTAAGACTGGTAAATAATTAAGTTTGTAATATCTTAATTAAATTGATTAATTCATTCAGTAATTGGTTCGAAATTTCGCAACCCGGGCCAGCCAATCAAATTAAATTCTCTAATTCTTTTTTACCTATTCCAGCACTTTTTAAAATTGCCAAACAAGTACCAACAGGTAAATCCTTTTTATGAAATGGCACTACAACTCTTATTTTTGTTTCTGGTAAATAATAAATCTGATGGCTGCCTTTAGTTCTATCCAGAATAAACCCTCTGGATTTAAGTATTTTAATAATCTTTTCAGGAGTTAAAGATGGCAAATTAGACATTAGGTCTTAACTGATAAAGTATATTCTAATGTATCTTCTTCAGATGGAATCTCTTCATTATGGGCTCTTAAGCTTTCAATATATAATTCTATTGCCTCTTTTGCTTTTTCTATAGAGTCATCAACATTGTTACCATAGGTGATGCAACCAGGCAATGATGGAACAGTTACAGTGAAACCACCTTCCGGTTCTTTCTTTAAAAGTATTTTAAAATTTAATATTTTCATATTTTACTCGCTAGAAATTATAATTACATAGACATTATATTTTTAATTTGATAATAAGTAAATTAGTAAAAAAATCATAATACTTAAAGATTTATAAGATTAAATCTCTTATTTTTATTATAGTATTCACAAAATGGTTCGAAATTTCGCAACCCGGGCCAGCCAGTTAGAACGATAATCCAAATCTACCAGTACATCAAAGGGTTTTTTCAAGGTATACTCTAGCTTTTTACCCCTAAGTTGTAAGTTCGAAAGTAAAAATTAATAAGTTGCCTTTTTTGTTCTACTTTAGAACTGTTAAATAATTCTGGTGCCTTAGAACATATATTTAATAAGGAAATAAGCGTCATTGAGTAGTTTTCATCTGCTTCGGTTAAGCTTTTTAATTTATTACTTAATTCATACTGTTTTTCTTTTAATTCTATTGCTTTTTCATCGTATTCATCCTGAGTAATTCCCCACCATTTCTCAACAATCTCTCTCCATAGACATTCAGGCTTTATGCTTCTTCTGGGATAATATTAAGAAGGACTATTTGGACCAGGAAGGTGCAGCATCAAGATAATCATTGTCTGTAAGCTGCATTACACCTGAGCCGTCCGGATTATATCTCCCCGTCTCCGTCACGGTCGCCGAGGGTGCTGATAGACTTGTTGTTAAAGTGGGTTTAGATAGTTTTAATGCAAAATTTATTATACCTCTGCCAATGGAGAAATCAGATTATTTAAAGGATTTTAAGACTAAAAAATCAAAGGAGGAGTTCTTAGGATTATTTAAAAAAGCAGAAAAGGTATTGGAGATTCCGATATCAAAATACCGAGATTATAGTTATAAAAAAGCCGGTATGTATATTTTAGAAAATTGTGATGTACTGGTGGCTGTCTGGGATGGTAAATCAGAACAAGGCATAGGAGGCACAGCTGATATCGTTAAAATTGCTAGAGAAAAAAAATACCCCTTGCCATAGTATATGCTGGTAATAGAAAGCCTGGAAGCAATAAGCATACAACACTAGGAAAAAAGCAAGGAAAAGTAACTTTTGAAAGATTTCCAAATAAATAATGGAATAGGAAGGTTATGACTAAATGTGATATCTGTGGTAGAGGAGCGAGCCTGTTTTGTCTTAATTGTGGAACTTTCTATTGTATGTCATGTCATGCAAGGCTTGGAAAATTTGGTTTTTCAGTGGTAAATGCGGCAGATGTAGTGGAAAAGTTATTAAAAAACGTTAGATAATAATTCTAAATGAGACTACCAGGATACATTTTTATCTTCCAGTTCTATAGTTACTTTAAAACATTGGCCTGCAAGTGATTGAAGTTTTAATATCTCATTAGTATATTGCCTGCTTATATCAATTCGGATTCTTGCACCATCGCCCATACCATCTAATAAGATTGCAGACTGGAAGGGAGGGAGACTCCCTGTGAATGTTATCTTGTCTATCTTATCCATGTGACTTTTTTAATCTAACTTGTCAAATATAAGAGAATACTGGCGCGGATTGTATTTTATAAGGTCTCTAGAAATTTTACCCCCTCTACCCCTATATCCCAAAACTAGCATCTTAATTTATATTCCGGTGTGGGATATCTATAAATGCCTTTAAAACGCGGTACATTGCCGTATAAGACGCGATCTGGTGAATTAATTACAGAACTTACAATTATATGTTTTGAAATATCATATATTACATTTATGAGGCAGGAGATCAGGTCGACTTAAACCTAATCCTGTTGAGTGGTGACCTCCTCAATTAAACTGGTACCTACAGATATCTTGTCAAGACTATGTATGGCGGCGCCATTTGTCTTGATTATTTCTTCTACCTTCTCATAATCTATAGAATCACCTTCACAGGTGATTTTTATATTCTCAACTTTATTGTCCATTTCAATAAGTGACACATCCACTCCATCAACTCCATCCAGATCGGCAAGCTGTTTTGCTATATCCAGCATGTTGGGTGAATGTGGTTTTGAAACATCGAGTACCAGTCTTCTTATATTTGCCAATTTATTTTCTCCTATCGTGTTAATGTTGTTAATAATATCAGTGACAAAACTTATAGCCAATGATCGTCATGATCTTTTATCTTAATGAAAAACTTAATTAATACCTTGATACATTAAGTATATCTTATATGTCTTCAAAATATAAGCAAATTAAGCTGTTTTAAGTTCAATATTTAATATTTCGATCTGTGAAGATAATTCAATAATTTTATAGTAATATTTAGTTCTAAACGTGTTCAATGTCCCCAACCACTTAAGACAACTACGTAGTGTATTTCTTAAGAGCATAACACTTAAAAATCCCAATTAAATAACAAAGGTTATATAATATTTTTTAACACAATAATAAAACAACTATTATATATAATCTACTTAGGAGTAACTTATGAAGAAAATATAGAGTTTACCTTAGATGATAATGTAAGCTTACTTACTACAGAGAAGGTCAAGGTAGTACTTAATGATAGCAGTGATACATATACCCTTAGTGCTACTGCTAACAATTCAGAAGGCAGCACTTCAGCTTCCATTAATCTCTCTTGGGGATGTGAAGAAGATGTAGTCGGCAAAGAGGATATGGAAGAGACCGAAGAAGTGACTACCGAAGATGAAGAGGAGACTGCTGAGGATCAAGAGGTAGTTGAAGAACAGGATAATCAAGGCGAAGTACTGGAAGGAGATCCTCTCCCTCCAGATCTATCAATCTTTATCTATGAAGGTCTCATATATTCAACTTCAGATGATGTTTGCTACTAACGTATAGCATCTGAACTATACGGTAATCCCTCATTTGAAGCCATTATTGCGGTTCTAACATTGCGTACAGTTGCCAGCCAATTATCTAATAATATTATGGGTATAATATTCGAATAATTTTTCTAATAAATTAACTTTATTCTATCCGATTATACTCATTTTTTGACTTCATAATCCCCTTATAATAAAATACTTTGAATATTATAAAAAATATCTATAGCTATTCTTCAGGAGGGTCAATATGTTATGTAAATTCTGTGGTGCTAAAAATCCCGATGATTCCCTGTTCTGTAAAAAATGCGGTAAAAGTCTGGAAAAAAAAGCAACTGAAGTTAAAGCTCTGAACAAAATAACTCCTCAAAAAGATAAACCCGGAAGCAAGCTACCTTTAATACTGGGAATAACCATACCCCTTGGTATCATAATAATAGCAATAATACTTGTATTTACTGGTATTATCCCACTGCTTAACCAAAATGAACCAGTAGCTGATGCTGGAGAAGATATAAATACATCAGTTGGAGAGGTAATAATATTGAATGGCAGTGGTTCCTATGATTCAGATGGAGACAATTTAATATATTTATGGGAGGTAGATGATAGAAACTACGAGGGAGAGACCATAGAGATGATTATTGAAAAGCAAGGTGTCTATACTGCAAAACTACTAGTACAAGATTCCCGTTATTCCAGTACCGACTCAGTAATAATAACTGTAAATCGCAAAAATAATACTGAGAACCAGGTACAAGAAGATACTGAAATAATTGAATGGGAATATGAAGAGCTTAAATCAATACCATGGAGTGAAGCTAAGGATTATATAGGAGAAACAGTAATGGTATATGGTCCTGTTGTTGCCACTTATTATGATAAAGAAATTGATGGAGGAACAACATTTTTGAATATTGGTAAGGATTACCCAGATCCAGAAGGATTCTCTGCATGGATCCCTGGCCCATATAGATCAAAATTTTCCCAGGCGCCAGAAATATATTATTCTGTAAAAAGTATTTCTGTTACAGGTTTAATAGTAGAGGTTGATGGTATTCCACATATGAAAGTTACGGATCCAAGCCAGATAAGTATTGTTGAAGAAGTTGAAGAGGTAGCGGAGGAACCAAAATCAGAACCTGACATAGAACCTATCACCGAAGAGGAGCAGGAAGAAGAACCAGCTGAAGGGGTGCTATCAGCTCCAACTGTCAGGTTAGAAATAATTGAAGGTCCTTCATTTTCACAACTCGGTGATAATACCTGTTACTACAGAGTAAAAGCGTATATTACTGGTAATCCTACTCCAACAATATCTTTTAATAAGGATGATAGCATGGGTTCATTAGGAGGAGGTATCTCACAGGTAAACCTGCATAATAAAGGCGAATCTTTTACATTGGAAGCTACTGCCACTAACTCTCAGGGTACTGCCTCTGATTCAATAACCTTGATACATACCTGTCAGGACCATATTCCGATTCTGGTCAAAAATGATACTGGCGGAACCCTGACCCTGAGTATAAGTGGGCCAGGTAATTATAACTTCAGTATTCCTCCTGGACAGCAAAATATATATGTAATCCCTGGTACTTATAATTATACAGCTAAGGGTTGCGGAGGTGCAGTATTGTCTGGAACATATGATCTATCCAAATCTGGGGATGAATGGGATTTCTGGTGTCAGTGAGGTTGGGAAGTCTAATAGGAATATGATTTTATATAATTAAATTAATTCAGGTATAAAAATATCCTCACCTGCGGTCATTATCGCGGTTCTAACATTGCGTACAGTGGCCAGCCAAAGGGAAAATATTTAGCTATCTAATAATAGGTAGGATTATAGAAAAAAGAGTATATAAGTAATCAAGAAAAGAATCACTTTATTATGAGTAAAGCGTTAAAGCTATCTCAGTAAAACTCTTTAAGTGGGAATAATAAATATTTCTCATACCCTTTTTATCAGTTCTGATTATTTTAATAATAACCATACTTATGAACAGCCTTTATCATTGCAATATAGTTTTCAGGCCTGACTCCCGGATGTATGGAATTGGACGAGCTTATTATATATCCCCCGCCGGGTGAGGCTATATCAATAGTCTCCTTTACGATCCTGTCGACCTCATCTATTGAACCTTTCGGAAGAAGTTCCTGGCAGTCTATATTACCTACTATGCAGGCTTTATCCTTCAAATATTCCTTGACCTCGCCTATGTCCATGCATTGGGGCTGAATAGGGTGAATGCCATCAAATCCTACCTCGATCAGGTCGTCAAGGATCTGCCAGATATTACCATCAGAGTGCTTTATTATCTTAAGATCCTTACTATGTGAATATTCTACAATTTTTGCCAGGTATGGTTTTACATATTCTTTAAAATGGTCCGGAGACATTATAAGGTTTTCACTCCCC
>JALHTA010000320.1 GCA_022865545.1 Actinomycetota bacterium
GTCTTCTGTTTCTATAGATCTCATGCACTTGTGCTGATCTTGTGCTCATCATACCTTCTCTATTGCTCTTAATCTTGCACTTTTTGAGCGGGGATTCTTCTCTTGTTCCCCGGTAGAAGGAAAAATTGCTTTTCTTGTTAGTATTTCGGCCTTCTTTTCTACACCACATCTACAGACCGGCAATCCGTGAGGACAGGTACATATTCCTTCAAGTTCCTTAAATCTTGTCTTTACCAGCCTGTCTTCCAATGAATGGTAAGAGATAATCACCATTCTTCCGCCTTTTTCAAGTACCTCAAAACCGTCATCTATTACTTTGCCAATACTCTCCAGTTCCCTGTTCACTTCCATCCTTATGGCTTGAAAAATCCTTTTTGCAGGATTTCCTTTTCTATGTTTGCCATATTTTCTTGGAATTGAGTGTTTCACTATATCCACAAGATCTCCCGTTGTTTCTATGGACTTACCTTCTCTGTAACTTATAATATTTGTTGCAATACGGCCTGAAAATTTTTCTTCACCGTATTTTAAAAATATTTCCCTTAATCTTTTTTCCGGATACTTATTGATTACTTCATGTGCATCTGGCCAGGTATCCGGTGAAAACCTCATATCAAGTCTTTCGTCTCTTAGATAACTAAATCCTCTTCCTGACTTTTCTATTAAGAAAGAGGACAATCCCAGATCCAATAATATTTTATTGACTTTTTTAATATTAAGTTTTAATAAAATATTTTTTATATTTGCAAAATTGTCATTTACCGGCAGTATATTTCCCGCAAATGACTTTAATCTATTGGTGGCGGTGCTTAGAGTCTGACTATTTAGATCAACTCCAATTACCTTGCCTGTGGGGGCAATGACTTTAATTATTTCTACAGTATGACCCGCACCGCCAAGCGTCCCGTCATAAACTATATCTCCCGCTTCCGGGTCCAGATAGTCTATGACTTCTGTCAAGAGAACAGGAACATGAAAATCATCATAATTCATTTATAACACTTATTAGAACCCTAATTCTTCAAATGCATTCTGGTCATCCGTATACTGGGAGTCCGCACTATCATAGTATTTTTCCCAATTCTCTTTTGACCATATTTCGGCTCTGTCTGAGACACCGACAAGCACTATATCTTTTTTCAAATCAGCATGTGTGATCAGATTCTGGGGGATCCTGGTCCGTCCCTGCTGGTCTATGCTTTCAATAGTGGCTGAAGAAAAAAACCATCTTGAAAACCTCTGTGTATTTCTCTTTGCCATTGGATTGGATAATATCTTTTCCTGAAGTCTGCTCCAGCCTTCTTTCGAGAATAAAAAAAGACATTTCTCATCAAATCCTTTTGTGATGATCACACCTTTTATTATCTCTTCCCTGAATTTAGCAGGGATAAAGATTCTTCCTTTATTATCAATTGTCCTGTGATGTTCACCTAAAAACATTTAAAACCTGCCTGTACCATATTTAGCCATATAATGGGAAAATTATGTGTTTATTCACCACTTTCCCCCACATCACACCAATAAGATACCACAATAAAATACATTTGTAAACTTTTTTTGGATTAAAATATAAAAAAAAATATTATTCTTTAATAGATTATTTTTGTAATAATAATCTATAACTATATATTGTTATAATTACAATATTATTCGAATACCAGCACAATATATAGTGGTCCCGGACAGACTTCTATAGTATGTTTAAGAGTCAGTATTTACCTCAAGTTCTTTGCTTACCAGCTTTCCATCCTCTGACCTGGTGAGCTCCTCTATCTTTTCTTCAGCTTCATTTAATTTTCTTAAGGCATGGGAAGAAAGCTTTATTCCTGTTTCAAATTTGATCATGGAATCTTCAAGCGATATGTCTTCTTTTTCAAGATCCCTTACTACTTCTTCCAGCTTTGATAAAGCTTCTTCAAAACTTAATTCATCAATTTTCACTCTTTTTTCCTATCTCTGGTTTTTTATGATCGATTTCCAGTACTTTAGCCTTTACGGTACCGTCCTTAAACAATAAACGTATAAGTTTTCCTATACCAGTATCTCTTACACTTTTTACAGCTTCACCTGTACTTCCATCATATATAGCAGAAAATCCTTTCTTCAGTATAACAACCGGATTGCTTTTTTCAAGATTTACGATGGAAGATTCTAATTTATTCTTCTTATTATCCTTATGTTTTAGAAAACTATTGTTCCATCTCATCCCGGTATTTCTTAACTGGAGCCTGTGGGATCCTATCCTTCCCCTTATCTTTGCAGGTTCCAACCTTGAAGCATGGTGCTTGAATTCAAGTCTTTTACCCTTTGATACTGATGATACGCTACCAATGATATCCCGGGAAAGTTCACCTATATCCTGATAAGCTTTGTTTAATAAAGTCAGGGGTTTCCTAAAATATTTTCTATCTATTAAAAAGCCAAGCTGTTCTTTTCGTGATCTTATCCTTGTACCAAGCCTCTCTTCCATGCTGGACCTTATCCTATTTAGGTCAAGTACCATCTTTTTCTTATCCAGCATCACATTTTCTGCGGCTACTGATGGGGTCGCTGCCCTTAGATCGGCCACAAAATCTGAAATAGTATAATCAGTTTGATGGCCCACTGCAGATATTAGTGGAATGCGGCAATCATGTATTTTTAATGCAAGTTCTTCACTATTAAAGGCCCACAGGTCCTCAAGTGACCCTCCGCCTCTAGCTATTATTATTACATCAACACCATATTCACACAGATCTTCAATAGCTTCACATATATCACCTGCGGAAGTGATCCCCCCTACATTTACATCCCTTACCGTTAAATGAAAATTATCCGACCTGGATCTA
>JALHTA010000321.1 GCA_022865545.1 Actinomycetota bacterium
GCAAAGGAAGAATTAATAAGATGTGCAGGGACCCAGTTCAGCCCAGTTCTTGTTGATAAATTTGTGAGAATCTAATTGTCTTTATCAGGATTTAAGAAAATAATGTTTCGCCATTATACCATAATCATCATTATTGCTATTGTGATCATGGTAGTGTTTACCAGCAATTGTAAGTCCTCTCCGGCTGTGAATGCCCAGAACGACCATATAGTTATTGCAAGCGTACTTCCGCTTGCCGGATTTGCAGAAAAAGTTGGAGGTCCGAAGATCGATGTTTTTGAAATGGTCCCTCCCGGGTTAAGTCCGCATACCTACGAACCCTCACCAGGACAATTGGAGAAAGTAAGCAATGCCGGCATCTATCTTTCTGTTGGTTCAGGAATCGAATTTGAAATTGTATGGCTTGATAAGATAATCGCCATAAATGATAAAATGATGCTTGTGGACTGTAGCAAGGGAATTGAGCTTATTGAAGCATCTGGAAGCCTTAATGATCAAAACAGTGACCATGATGACGAAGGGGTATATAATGGAACCAGAGATGATCATAATAGAAGAGGCACCGATCCTCATGTCTGGCTATCTCCGGTAAATGCTTCGATTATGGTTGAAAATATTTATCTCAGTCTTTCAGAATTGTATCCTGAAAATGAGAGTATTTTTTATGATAATAAGGTAGATTTCCAGAATGATCTGGAGATGCTTGACATGAGGATCAGGGAGATCCTTATGGGAAAAATCCAGAGAAAAATAATTGTATTTCACCCGGGCTGGTCATATTTTGCCAGAGAATATGGATTAGAGCAGATAGTCATTGAAAAAGAGGGGAAAGAACCCTCTCCCGGGGATATGGTAAGCATTATTGATTATGCAAAAGATTCAGGTATCAAAATTATTTTTGCCTCTCCTGAGTTTAGTCCGAAAAGTGCTGAAGTAATAGCAGATGAAATAGGAGGCAATGTGGTACTTATAAGCCCGCTTGCCAGGGATTATATAGAGAATCTAATAAAAGTAACAGAAGCTTTTGAAAAAAGCATGGAGTAGGAAGGTATAGTGTCTTATGGGCAGGGAGATCGTTGATCTAAAAAATATATACTTTTCATATAATGGCGATCCAGTGCTCGAAGATATAAATTTAAAGATCATGGAAAATGATTTTATGGCTATTATCGGACCAAATGGAGGCGGCAAGACAACCCTTATAAAAATAATCCTTGGACTTATAAAACCTTTAAAAGGAAATATAAGAATCATGGGAGAAGCACCGGAAAAGGGAAGAAGATATATAGGTTACCTCCAGCAGCATCCTGACCTTGATATGAGATTTCCTATCAGTGTCCATGATGTGGTTCTCATGGGAAGATATAAAGGTGTGGCTCATAGGTATACTACTGAGGACAGGGAGGCTGTTAAAAAAGCTCTTATCACTTTAGGGATTCCAAAGCTTGGCTCAAGACATATCGGAATGCTTTCCGGTGGACAATTCCAAAGAGTGCTTATTGCAAGGGCTATAGTAAGGGAACCAGTACTATTACTCATGGATGAACCACTGGCAAGTATTGATCCTGAAATGCAGAGATCGATTTATGAATTATTTGTCAAACTCAGGAAAAAAATGGCTATTGTATTTGTAACCCATGATATTGGTGCTATTTCGATTTATATTGAGAAAGTCGCATGCCTTAACCGGAAATTATTTTATCATGGTCCGAAGGAGGGAAGTCTCGGGAAACTTGAAAAGGCATATGGATGTCCGGTAGAAGCAATAGCTCATGGAGTACCTCACAGGGTACTTAAAAAGCATTTTGAAGACTCCGGTGGGTAGTCTCTCTTGGAAATAGTAAAAGTAAAATGCGTGATAGGAATATATGATGATCGAGTTATTTCAATATACATTTATTAGAAATGCTATTATTGCCGCTGTTCTTGTAAATATTGCATGCGGCATCGTCGGTACCTTTGTGGTAGTAAAAAGGATAGCATTGCTTTCAGGAGGTATTTCCCACGCGACATTCGGGGGGATAGGACTTGGATATTTCTTAGGGATAAATCCTATCATAACTGCTATCCCGTTTAGCCTGGCCTCTGCTTTTGCCATTGGTGCATTAAGCAAAAAGGGAAAGCTTAGTGAAGATACAGCGATCGGAATATTCTGGGCAGCAGGCATGGCCCTTGGAATAATATTTATAAACCTTACACCCGGTTATGCGCCTGATCTTTTTAGTTATCTATTTGGCAATATCCTCACGATCCCCATAACCGATCTTTTTATAATGCTGGCGCTTGATCTTGTCGTGATAATATTGGTAATAGTCTTTTTTAAAGAGTTTCTAGCAATATCATTAGATGAAGAATTTTCCTCAGTTATTGGTATACCTACTAATGTTTTTTATATTATGCTTCTTATGATGGTATCCTTAAGCGTGGTCCTGTTGATAAGAATAGTAGGAATAATACTGGTCATCGCCCTTCTCACAATACCTGCAGCTATATGCAGGCAGTTTACCAATAATATTAAGAGCATTATCATCAGTTCGATAATAACAGGGATGATTCTTACCTTAGGGGGTCTTTTTATATCGTATATGCTGGATATGGCGTCTGGTGCAACAATAATACTTTTATTGACTTTTGCTTTTGCTATTTCCTTTGGAATTAAAAAGATATTAGCTTTTCTAAAGATTAAAAGAAATAGAAGTACCTAGGAGCCTGTCCTAGAGCTTAACCTTTTTTTCTTTAAATACTTTTACACATGCTTCAGTTATTTCTCTGTCATAAAGTATCCCTTTATTATTCTCGATCTCAGAAAGCGCCTTCTTCAATCCAAGAGCTGGTCTGTATGGTCTGTGTGCCGTCATTGCCTCAACAACATCTGCAACTGAAAGTATTCTTGATCCAATTGACATTTCCTCACCCTGTATTCCATAAGGGTATCCTGATCCGTCTATTCTTTCATGGTGTTGATTTACTATGATAGCTATGGGCCAGGGGAACTCGATATGTTCCAGGATATTATAGCTGACAATAGGATGATTTTTAATGATTATAAATTCACCTTCATTAAGTTTTCCAGGTTTTGAGAGGATATCATTAGGAACTGATATCTTGCCTACATCATGGAGGAGCCCAGCCACATAAATACCATCTATCGTATCCTTTGAAAGTCCAAGCTCTGTAGCAATTGCACTTGAGATAATTGCGACTCTCTTCTGGTGTCCGGAAGTATAAGGGTCCTTTATCTCACTCATGAGTGTTATGGCGTCAATAGTCTCATAAAGTGCCCTTTGAAGCTGCTTCATTGTATCTTTTAACTCTATCTCTAATTTTAGTCCTCTTATATCATTTGAAAGATTATTTGCAATCTTTAGAAGGATCCTATTTTCCTGCTCCTTGAAGGAGTTCTTGTGACCAGAAAAAATATTTATTAATCCCAAGATATTATCATTATGTTTTAAAAGTATTAGTATTGATGATGAAAAATTGTTTTTAAGTATTAAGTCCTCTCTGGTACCTGCTTCTAGTGATTCGGATTTATCATATCTTTTCACTTCATACTTTTCGGTTAAGGCAGATAATAGTGAAGTTTTGTCTTTAGAA
>JALHTA010000322.1 GCA_022865545.1 Actinomycetota bacterium
AAAAGGAAAAAGATTTTTAATAAGACCGAAAGGAAAAAACAATGAAGACTTATGAAGGAAAATTTAATGCAGAAAAACTAAAGATAGGGATAGTCGCCAGCAGGTTTAATGAGTTTTTTACAGGCAAACTTCTTGATGGCGCCCTGGACTGCCTGAAAAGGCATAACTGCCCTGAAGGCAATATTGAAATAGCCTGGGTGCCAGGTGCATTCGAAATACCATCTGCGACCAAGATTATGGCTTCCACAAAAAAATATGATGCAATAATCTGTCTGGGTGCAGTTATAAAAGGTGATACCTCGCATAACCAGTATATAACCAGCGAGACTATAAAGGGTGTGGCCAAAATAAGCCTTGACCTGGATATCCCGATATCATTTGGCGTAATAACTCCTGACAGCCTTGAACAGGCTATTGACCGTGCAGGGGCAAGAAAAGGTAATAAGGGTTGGGAGGCTGCACTCGGCGCAATCGAGATGGCCAATTTGTTTTTAGAGATTAAATCCTAAAGAGTATGTAGAATGATCGTATGGTATTTCCCGCCCTGGGCGGATACCATACGATCAAAATAATAAAGGATCAAAACGATTATTATTTTCCTAATATACTTATAAACAGATTCGGGTTCGAGTCCCCTATGGGCTACCCCATTTGTTCTATAAACAGCCTGAATTATTGTTTCTCTTATATACTCGATAATATAGGAACATCTAGGAGTTTTTAGGGTAAAAAGGTCAAAAAGGGGGTTATTTTTGGTCATATGTGCAGAAAATGATGGAAAATTGATTAATGAGAGAATATATTAAGTTGGACTTCTTTAATTGTAGTTATAAATTAGTTAGAATAAACCTGTTCGTTAATAACAAATTAAATTTTATTTAATTTTTAACATGAATCTTAATTAAAAGGAGGATAAGGATGAAAGAAGGAATATTAAAAATTGGTGATAGGGTAAAAGATAAAAATAATGATGAGATAGGTGAGGTTATCGGAATACAAGAAATAGCTATAATAGCATTTAAAAAAAATGTAAATGAGCCAGCTATGGACACGAATAGAATTGAAAGAAAGCATGATGTTGCAGAGTTAGAAAAAATATAAATAATCAAAGAGTTTATAAGGTATCAATAATAAATTTAATATTGGAGTAAATACTTAAAGTAAAATATATTGTATATTAATATAAATTATAATGGCAAGACAATAAGGTTCTTACAATCGTTTCTTGGTAAAAATATTCTTTATATCTACTATTTCTTCTATAATCCGGTTCGAAATTTCAATACTTGGGGCTACCCTCGTTGACTCGTTTATGTTTTTATCCTTAAAAATGCCACATCTACTATTTTTATATAAAAACCACCATTAAAATAACAAAAAGGAGAAAAAGTTAAAGGTAGATGTTTGAGCTTACCTCCTCTTAGAAGACCGCCAGCTCTTTCAGTGGTAAAAGATTGGATATCTAAAACTAAAAAGAGTTTTGGAATAGTGAATTTATTATTAGCAAATAATAATATTATTTAACTATTTTTTTATAATTGATATAATTTTATCATGAATTTTTTATCTTAAACTTGGAGCTAAAAATGAAAAAAAGTAGATCTTATGGCCTTTTAGTCTTATCAATTATAATACTTCTTTTTTCAGTTTCAGCCTTAGGTAGCCAGTGTAGTAAAGAAGCACCCGATACCATAGTCATAGAAACTGCTGAAGCACCCGATACCACAGTCACTGAAACTGCTGAAGCACCCGATACCACAGTTACTGAACCTACTGAAGCATCCGACACCACAGTCACTGAACCTGCTGAAACGCCAAACCAAAACCCAGTTATCAATGATATAGAATTACCAAGTGAAACAATTAAAGAAAACCAGCAATATGATATTTTCGTAAATGCATCAGATCCAGATGCAGATACCTTGACCTATAAATGGGCAGTAGGCGGTGGTACAATTAAAGATGATACTACTAATCCCATGACATGGGTAGCCCCGAATATGGCAGGTATTTATACTATCGAGGTTAATGTAACTGATGGAAAAGGTGGGGAAACAACACTATCAAGAACAGTTAGTGTTGAGGAAAAAGTAGAAATCATAAACCTTGAAGGTGGTTTTGAAGATTCACCTAAAAGCCTGACTATGAAAATTGATATGGGTACAGGTAAAGTAACCGGTACCTTGAATTTTACTGCCGTGGTCGAAGGTACAGACATGGCTGCATCGGGGAACCTTTCTGGCAATATCAAAACCGATACTCTTGCCATAACCGGTACCGGAAATGGTACTTATAAGGTAAAGGGACCTGAGGGTACTGAAGTAGTTGATAAATTCACTTGTACTTTTTCCGGGGACCTCAATACTGATCACAACAATGCCTCTGGTCCAATGGATATTTCCTATAGCTGGTTTGGTATGTCACTTTCGTATACTAAAAGCTGGTTTGCTTCTAAATAGAAACCCACGCACTAAAGTACGTGGCACTTACTTTAAATCAAGCTTCGCTTGATTTAAATACTGGCTTTGCTGCCATTTCACATATTTGATTATTACTTTTTAATCTATTCCTATTGCTGAAACAAATATCCGGGAGACCATACAACTCCTTCTTTCCAGTAAACTTTGACCTGAGAGAAGAAGTAGAAAAAATTAAAACTGAACTAAATAGAATCCCAAGAGCTGTTTGAATCCGTTAATATTGATGGTACTTTAAGTATGTAATATATTATTTAAAATGACTAATTCTTCA
>JALHTA010000323.1 GCA_022865545.1 Actinomycetota bacterium
AAAACATGGGCAGACTATAGGGATAATCGGTCCCAATGGTTCCGGCAAAAGCACGCTATTAAAACTTATCTCTAGAATAATCATACCAACAAAAGGTGAAGTCGTGGTAAATGGACTTCTTTCAGCATTGCTTGAGCTCGGGGCGGGGTTTCATCCGGATCTTACCGGAAGGGAAAACATATATATAAATGCAGCAATACTGGGTATGAGGAAAAGAGAAATCGATGCTAAACTTGACGAGATCATAGGTTTTTCAGAGCTTGAAAAATTTATTGATACACCGGTTAAGAATTATTCATCAGGGATGTATATGCGTTTAGGTTTTTCGGTAGCTATCAATGTAAATCCGGATATTTTATTGGTGGACGAAGTGCTGGCTGTTGGTGACCAGTCATTTCAGGCCAAATGTTTCGATGTGATCCATGATTTTATGAAGAGGGGAAAAACTATAATTATAGTAACCCATGACCTGGAAACAGTATCTGATATTTGCAGCCAGGTTGTATTTCTAAAAGATGGAAAGATCCAGGATATGGGCAAGCCTCTTCAAACCGTTTCCAAATACAGGGCATTTGTAGAAGAATTAGAGAAAAAAAGGATCATAGAACACCAGAGAAATACCAGGCAAAAGGTGTTTAAATCTGTTATTGAAGAGAATAGAAAAATACTTGACGGAGAAGAAATAAGCCGTCTTTCCAATCTAAGTATTGACGGAAAGACTATTAATAGATTTGGTTCTGGCGAGGCGAGGGTGGAGAATATAAGGATACTGGATAAGAAAGGCTTAGAGATAGATTACTGCAAGTATGGAGATGATATAAGCATTGCTTATGATGTAGCCTTTCATGGGGACGTTGAAAGCCCGATATTCGGTATAAGGATAACGGACCATAGATCAGATATTATTTATGGAACCAATACCAGACTGAATAGGATAAAATCAGGCAATTATAAAAAAGGAGATAAGGTAAAAATTACTTTCGATTTCAAAGTTACCTTGATGGGTGGGAACTACTCCCTTTCACCTTCAGTAGGCTACAATGATTCCAAGACATATTGTGACTGGGTAAATGATATGTTTAACTTAAATGTAATTCACAATAATATTGCTGAAGGTATCTGTGATCTGGATCCGGTTGTAAAAATAAATAAAGAATAATTGCTCTTTTAATCTACACATAAATCAAGGATTATTTTCATAATACACAAATAGGACCTATGCAAAAATAAAATAGACTAAAATGTATTATTAAATGAAGAAGAAAATATTTAACTTCATCAGGATATTTGTCAGCCTGGCCCTTATGGCATTTTTAATATACAGGAATAGGGGTAATTTCGGTAATATATTGGACACTCTTAGGACCCTGGATGCAAGATTCCTTATTATAGCGGTGGTTCTATATTTTATAGGAATATCATTTATCGTATTCAGGTGGGGCACTCTGCTAAAAGCTCATGGTTATAATATATCCAGGCCCTTTCTATGGCAGTCAGCTTTTATAGGATGGTTCTATAATATGCTTCTTCCTACAAGCATAGGGGGGGATTTTTACCGGGTGCATGATCTTTATAAGAATAAAAAAGTACCAATGAATGAAAATATATCTGCGGTAGTCATGGAAAGAATAATAGGTACCATATCAGGGATCACCCTTCTTGTAATCTAATATTTTTTAGGGATGTTTGAATACATTGGCAGGAATGCTGTTATTGGACTTTTCTCTGCCCTTATCGGCGGTCTGGTATATATCCTTAAAAATATCTTCTATAAGTCAAAAGGTGTGATTTGATGAAAAGAAAACTTGCAAATATTTTAAGGATTAGTATAAGTCTGGCACTTCTAACTTTTTTGATTTATAGGAATAAAGACAATTTTGCCAATATAATAGAGGCTTTAAAGGACCTTAATGTATATTATCTTATAATTGCCTTCATCTTTTATTTCACAGCAATATCATTTATTGTTTTCAGGTGGGGGATACTGCTTAAGGCGCATGATCATTTTATTTCAAATAGATTCCTGTGGCAATCGGCGCTTATTGGATTTTTTTATAATAATCTTCTTCCCACCAGTGCGGGGGGCGATTTTTACCGTGTATATGATATCAAGCAGAACAAGGATGTTCCTATAAATGAGGGAATTGCATCAGTAGTGATGGAGAGGATCATTGGAACGCTTTCCAGCATCGTTTTGCTGATCATTGCCTATTTTATGGGTCTATTCGATTATCTCACTAAAAATGCAGCACTGGGTCTCATTGTATCAGGTCTGATTATTATATTATTTTTTATAGTACTATTTTTTCCCCGATTGTTTAAATTAAATTTACTGCTAAACAAGTTCCGGATATTTTCAAAGATAAGACCAAGGTTAAAAGAATTTCATGTGATCCTTACAGGTTATCGTTATAAGGTAAAATATCTGATTATAAGTTTTTTATTCACTATGATCATCCAAATATTCTTTCTTATAAGCTATAACTGTATTTCAATGGCTCTTGGTCTGGACCTGAGATTTTATGTATTTATATTTATAATACCTTTCGTCTCCCTTGTCTCAAGCGTCCCGATAACTATCGGAGGTATCGGTATCAGGGAGAATGCTCTTGTTTTTGTAATTGCAAGTTTTGGGATTTTAGAGAGCCAGGCTATCCTGTTTTCTCTAATAATACTGGCAATTATCCTGATTATTGGAATGATCGGCGGGATTATTTATTTATTTAAAAATATCTTATACAGGTCAAAAAGTTTTGTCTGAGGTGTCAGCGGTAAGGTCTGAAATGAGCTCTGCAGATACTTTTGTTAATTTTAAATTTGCTTTTCTTAAATTTTTAAGGGCAATTATATTGGACCT
>JALHTA010000324.1 GCA_022865545.1 Actinomycetota bacterium
ATTCAGCCAACAAGCATAATTTTTTATGATATTTCTAATTTGTATACATCACCATGAATACCTATATCTATAGGTGTGATTTCTTTTTCAGAGATCAATAATTCCAGCTTTATCCTGAATGATAAATTAATTGAACTGGGATGTTTCCTTCATAGCCAAATAATATGATTGAAAATATCCGCAAGTTTGATTTCTGCATACGCGATGAAAGTATCGGCTGCCCCATAATATATCTTTACACTGCCTTCTTCATATAATACGCCACAGGTAAAAATCACATTGCCAAAATAACCGTTAAGTTCATAATCTGCCCGGGGTTCTATTATCGGTTTTTCACTTCTTGCAATAATCTTTGAGGGTATGTCACTATCTAATAGTACTGCCCCAAGACAGTACCTATTATTCCTTGAAGCGCCATGATAGATCTCCAGCCAGCCTTCTTCTACCCTAAAAGGAACAGCACCTCCCCCTATTCTTCCGCCGTCCCAGCAACCTTTTCTTGTCCCCATTAACCTACTATGGTTCCCCCAGCATACAAGATCGGGTGATTCTGATATCCATATATCTTTTAGCCCGAACTCAGAAGATGAAGGTCGGTTTAAAGCATAATATTTGCCACTTATTTTCTCTGGAAAAATTACGACGTCCTTATTATTAGGTAAAAAGATAACACCGTGTCTGGTAAATCTTATAAAATCAGTAGTAGATGCCAGGCAGGTAGTAATTCCTGTTATATCAGAAATTGCACTATAGGTTATATAGTATTTATCAGCAATCTGGGTTATTCTTGGATCTTCTATTCCAAATCTCTCATATATGTTTTCAGGAAACATGGCTGGCTTTTTATCTATCTCAAAATCAATACCATTTTTGCTTCTGGCAATTCTAAAATGAGAAACAGATGTAAGATAATACCCCTCTGGCGTACTTACGATCCTTGGGTCCGAGATATCAATAGAAGGATCGGCTTTATTAAATTCTTTCACAACAAATTTGCCTGTATTAACATCAAGCCAGGACACAAGTAGCTTTTTTGAGTTATCATTTATTGGTTCTTCAGCGACTCTCATCAGAAGCAATACTTCATCTTTAAACCTCGCAACACCACAATTAAATACTCCAACTACTTTAAACCCGGGATTTGATGACTCTATATCCTCAGGTTTTATTATTGGATTTTTTTCTGATCTGATTATATTCATATCCACTAATGTATTATAAAGGTTAAAATGATTAAACATAATAGTATTCTTACTATATGCAGATTTAAGACTTTATGCAAATATGTTCGTTTATAATTATGTTAAAATAATTAAGCATGATAATATTATTACCTATGCGAATGGAGGTATTATTTCGGAAAAGCTTGAAAAAGTCTTAAGAGGAAAAAATATATGTATAAATGGTATATATATATCATCTTATACACCTAGAAAATGTGGAATTGCAACATATACTAAGGATCTGACCGCAGCTATTAACCTTATTAATCCATACTGTAAAGCTGATATTTATGCATTAATTAAACCTGAAGATGAAATAGACTATCCCACTGAAGTTAAATTTAAAATCAACCAATATAAAATCGACTCCTATATAAAAGCTGCTGATTGTATCAATAGATCAAGCGCAGATATAGTTATTCTGGAACATGAATTTGGTCTATACGGGGGTGAGTTTGGGGAATATATTATTAAGCTCCTGGAGCTTTTAAAAAAACCACTCATTATCACAGCTCATACAATACCTGATGATGCCGGTAAGGGATACGGCCTTGTCTTGAAGGATGTAATTAAGTTTGCGGAAAAAATAATAGTTATGATGCCTCAGAGTTTGGAAAGACTTGCCAAGGAATACAAATATCCAAGAGGAAAAATAGAAATTATTCCTCATGGTGTTCCCGATATACCCCTGGAGCCTAATGATAAATATAAAAAGAAAAAAAGATTAGATGACAGATTAACCCTTGGTAATATAAATCTTTTATCAGAGATTAAAGGACTTGAATACACTATAGAAGCATTAAGAGATATAAAGAGAAAATTTCCTAATGTATTGTACTTGATAATTGGCCAGACACATCCTGTTGTGCTACAAACGGTTGGTGAAAAATACAGAAATTTCTTAAAAGAAAAAATAAAATTGTATGATTTACAAAATAATGTGAAATTCATAAATAAATATATATCTTTAGATGATCTCGTCGGGTGGTTAAAAGTTATAGATATTTATGTAACTCCCTATTTGGACCCACAGCAGTCAGCTTCAGGCGCTCTGGCATATGCAGTCGGAGCTGGTAAAATATGTATTTCAACACCTTATCTTTATGCAAAAGAAGTTTTGGCAAATGGCAGGGGTATACTTGTACCATTTAAAGATTCTCAAGCTATTGCAGATGCTGTGACAGATATATTCAAAAATCCA
>JALHTA010000325.1 GCA_022865545.1 Actinomycetota bacterium
CCTATGCTATATGTCCCTTCCTTTATACCAAGTGCAGCTATGCTCTTTGCAAGAAATTTCTCCCACTGACTCCTGTCAAGACCTGAGAGCTTCTTCTTCGATTTGGAAATAATGCTGTCTACAAGCTTTATTTTTTCAAGAAGCATCTTCTGCTCAAGACCAGACCTAGTCTTGAATACTTCCAGGTCATAGGTCCTCCTATAATTTTCCCTTGCTTCATCTTTACCCTTTTTTAAGGTATCCCTTACCTTCCCTTCAGCTTCTGCAAGTATTTGAGCAGCTTTTTCTTCAGCCTCTACCAGGTTTTCTTTCCGGATATTTTGTGCATCATCAAGCACCTTTTTGGACACATTATCCATTTCAGTCATATTTCCCACCTATGAAAATTGTACGGAATTATTAAGGAAGAATGTTATAAGAAGTCCAAGTACAGCATATGTCTCTACCATAGCTGCAAATATTACACCCTTCATTGCTTCCTTTGGCCGCTTGGCCACAAGATTGACACCAGCCGCACAAACCTTGCCCTGATGGATGCCTGAAAGCAGTCCTGTAAATGCGATCGGGAGTGCCGCAAAAAGAAGCTGCAGGCCCTGGGCAGATGTGGCCACATTGGGAATATTGCCGATAATCAAAAATGCCGCCACAAAACCATAAAAACCCTGTGTTCCCGGCAACACTACAAGCAGGAACAAGCTTCCAAATTTGGATGGGTCCTCAGATAATACACCTGCCGCGGCCCTTCCGGGATATCCTATTCCTATAATAGATCCGATTCCTGCCATGATCGCTGCAAGGCCGGCACCTAATGAAGCCATGATCACGCCTAATGATAAGTCTGTCATTTTTCCTCCTATTACTTAATCCACTATTGTTATATATTTATGTTCATCGCTTAAAGCCTTAAAAGGTCTTCCCCCTCCGGCATAAAATTTTGGGAAGAACTCGACATACTGAAGTCTAAGAGTGTGCACAAATGCACCAAGTATGTTTATACCTATATTAAAAAGGTGTCCAAAGACAAGGATCACCACAAGCATTACTACCCCCGCAACAGGTATTGAGAGGAATTGGAAAGCGATCTTATTTATTGCCACTCCTATGCCTGCTGTCACCAGTCCAAGGGCCATTAGCCTTATATATGAAAGAAAATCTCCCAGAAAAGAGGTAAGGCCGTTTACTATGGTAAGGTTTAAAAATCCCATAAAGATCCTGAATCCCCAGCTCTTTTCCTGCCTTGCGGCAAAAAGGATTATTACAATTGCACCAGCAAGAATGGGCCACATGAGTATCCTTGATATGCTTGAAGGAAAAAGCGGTGCAGATACCAGCTGCATGCTGACGGCCATCTGGGTGGATAGAAGTATTATAACAAGAGATACGACTACAGTTATCCAGGGAAGACCGTCCAGGAAGGCCCCTGGCCAGTCTCTTCTCCTGATACTGTCAAAGAATTTAATAAAGAGACCAAATACTACATGTATTACTCCAAGGGCCAGTGCCAGCCTGAAAAAATTCATCGATCCTATATCCGAACTTACCGGGTCACCCAGGATTGCCAGCTTGAGTGATAGATCACCTAATCCCAGATAAGCCGGAAGGTCGCCAAACCAACCATTAAAAATAGCTCCCGCAAATATTGTAAATATGGAACCAATAAAGATAAGCAATAAAAACTGCCTGGCGGCCCTTATCCTGAAGGCAAATACAAGAGTAAGTATGCCGAGTATTATGCCGTATCCTGCATCGGTAAGGCACAGGCCAAAAAATATCGCAAAGAAAATTGATACAAAAGGAGTCGGGTCTATCTCAAAGTATCTGGGTACCCCATATAGATTTACGATTATTTCAAAAGGCCTGAAAATTGCCCTGTTTTCCAGGGCAATGGGGATGCTTTCCCCCTCATCGGGTTCAATATCCTCGACCCTGACAAATTTAAAAGAAGATATAAGTGAAAGGATCTTTTTTCTATCCCTCTCCCTTATCCATGCAGTATAAAATGATACGGAATCTGTAGAAAAACCGGATAATATTGCTTCCTCTACTTCCAGATTATTATCAAGGTAATCAAGATAGACAGTAAGTGATCTCTCATGTTCTTCTGTGAGCTTAACTATCTGGTCCAGTATCTTTTGTTTCCTGCCTTTATAGTAATCTATGTTTTTTTTGAGGTTTTGGGTATTTTCCTCAATGGTCCCTGTATAACCGGCAAGTTCAGCCTCATCAAAAGCAATTTCTGAAATATATTTCTCTGCCTCTTGCCTATGATCATTATGATATGCAAGTATCACATAGATTATGTCGCCTTCTTCTGAGATAGATTGGCAGGATATATGGTTCTTATCAAGTTCATCAAGGATCAAGCTGAGATCGGTGCGCCCGCTCTTGATTATTCCAAGCTTTATAGCATAGACTTCGTTTGTGCCGAGATCGTCCAGATCTCCCTTAAAGTAGGTCCATACTTCCAGTTGATGTAATCCTGGCTCAGTCTCAGCTATTCTCTGCTCCAGGGACTTTACCTCATTATCAAGGTCTATTATCTCATCGGCTATCTCTTCAAGTCCGGTATCTCTTATGATCTTTTCATATTCGCTTCGCTTGATCACGAGCTTTCCGACTTTAGCTGCAATTTTTTTTAGCTCTTTATCTTTATAGCCATCCAGAATATTAAGTGCTTTTTTTACCTTGATATTATTTTCCTGGCTTGTATCTATGGGGAGTGTACTTGATTCGATCTTCTCTGAATATGGTTTTATCTCTGCTGCGGATGTTCATTGGAGACTTTTTAAGAAAGACTCAGTCTCCGTCCTGTGTGATGCTATAAATAATTTGGATAATTTAGCAACAGCCATTCTTAATCCAGAACCCTGCTGACAAGCATGCTGACTGCTTCTTCCTCTCTTGCAGAGAATGCTTTAAGGAGCTTTCCTTTCTTTTCCAAATACTGCTCTTCAAGCTTTACTTTCTCTACTTTTGAGTCTTCTGCGGCCTGAGCCTCAGCTTCAAGGGACAGCTCCCTTGACTTGATCTCAGCATCCTTTATTTTCTTATTTGCCAGCTGATACGCTTTCTCGATTATTGCTGCTGATTCCTTCTTTGAAGAAGCTATGATCTCTTTAGCCTGTTTTTCGGATTCTTTTATTTGATCGATTATATTATTTATCATTTTCCTAAATCTGTTTTTAGAAAACTGGCATGTATTATATCAATATGCAGTATAGTGTCAATATTTTTTGCACCTGGTCAAATGCTATAAGTTGCAGAGCTGAAGTTTTTGATTATTGATGTTTTGATAAATAAAATGAATAACCTTATCAAGGTATACATATCAAAGCCTTTTAGGGCAGAAAACAGATTACAACCAGAATATTTCTATTTCTTTTTCCAGTTTTTTAAACTCGGGGTCCCCGGTAATTAGTGTTGCTTTTTGCAGATTTGATAATGCAGCTGCAAAACAATCCGCATATGCTATTGAATGCTCTGCTTTGACGTGGGCCGCAGCCAATGCAAGATCTTCATCGATATCTATCAATTTGATGGGTAATTCTTTGATCCTGGATAAAGTAAGTTGTGCATCCGGGAGTCCTCTTTTCCTTTCAGTAATATATATTACTTCACCAAGATTTATAACTGTCATTTTTATCAAAACTTCATCATTTAATGCATCTGTGAGCAATTTCTCAACAGGCCCTCTTCCTCTCTCATCAGCAAAATAAGCCAACAGTGCATAGCTATCAAAAACATAGCTTTTTATCTTATTAATATTACTTTCCAAGTTCGTTATCTCTTTTTCTCTGTTCCATAAGGTCTTTGGTGAGAGATGATCCTCCTTTAAGCAAGCCAGCGGATTCCTTAATAGGATCAGTGGATAATGGTATTATTGAAATAATATCACCATAATCAATGATATTGACCTGGTCCCCTTTTTTTAATCCATAACGTTTCCTGATGGAATTTGGAATCACTACCCATCCTTTTTCTGATAATTTTGATGCTTTCATCATATCTGCCCGATCCATGATAATCAAATAGTATATATTTTTTTATAATTTGTATATACTAATTATAATATAATATATACTTTACGTAAACATTGACTTTATAATGCCACTTAAATTTCAATTGCTCTGCCTGATAAGGTATTGCCAATATTGATCATGGGAGAACTGCTATTTATTTGAAAAATCATTCCTGCTATCATAGTAATAGACTGATAATGCTTCGTCACCATTAACACGATAGGGAGGTTAAAATGACAAACCTTAAAACCTCTTATATGGGGTTAGAACTCAAGAATCCCCTGATCGCAGGGGCGTCTAATTTGATGCTTGACCTGGAAAACATCAAAAAAATAGAAGAAGCAGGCGCAGCGGCTATAGTGTATAAGTCCCTTTTTGAGGAACAGATCGAGCTTGAAAAACTGCAGCTTGACGAGATGATCGAAGAGTATAGTGAGCGGAATGCTGAGATGGTGAGTATCTTCCCCCGTATGGAGCATGCTGGTCCTCTTGAATACCTGGTTAAATTGAAAAAAGTTAAGGAGAGTATATCCATCCCGGTCATAGGAAGCCTTAATGCTGTAAACAGGGATACCTGGATAGAATATGCTAAAAGAATAGAAGAGACCGGTGTCGACGGTATTGAGCTAAATCTCTTCTATATTCCCAGAGATACCGGAAGGGATGGCGTACTTATAGAAAATGAACAGCTGGAGATTGTAAAGACTGTAGTGAAGAAACTTTCTATACCAGTTGCTGTAAAACTCTCAAGTTTTTATTCTAATCCTTTAAACTTTATAAAAAAAATGGACCAGCTTGGTCCAGGAGGGTTTGTTCTTTTTAACCGCCTTTTCCAGCCGGATATAGATATCGTCAAACAGGAGCAATCATTTCCTTTCAGGCTTTCGAGTCCGGGATATCACCGGCTGCCGCTCCGTTTTACGGGCCTGCTCTATGGAAATATAGATGCAGATATCTGCTCGAGCAGCGGAGTCTTTGAAGGAGAGGACATAATAAAGTTATTACTTACAGGGGCAAACTGCGTCCAGTGTGTTAGCACTCTCTACAAAAACGGAATCGGCCACATCGCTACTATCTTAGAGGAGATCAAGAAATGGATGAATGATAATGGGTATAAGAGCCTTAGTGACTTCAGGGGCAGACTTTCATTAAAGAAGCAGAAAGACCCCTTTGCCTATCAGAGGGCCCAATATGTAGATCTCCTGATGAAGGGAAAACCGGTACTGAAGGAATTTAACAGATAAGAGCTGGCTCAAATAATTCTGTATTTCTTTCAGCGCGAAAAGAAATGGTCCGCTAATTTGAAACCTTCTTCAAAATGCAGGCCCGATGCAGCTGCTGTGTGTTCGCTAAACCCGGTTACTGGAGTGTCGCCGGAATCATTATCTTTGGTACTATCATAGATCAGGAACGGGACAGGATCTGAGGAATGCGTCCGGATACTAATAGGCGTAGGGTGATCGGGTAGTATCATCAGTCTATAGTCCTCTCCGCTTTTATCCATCGCACTCTTAATATATCCTACTACTTCTTTGTCGATCAGTTCCAGTGCCCTTATTTTTTTAGAAACATCTCCCTGATGGCTGCACTCATCTGGTGCCTCGATGTGGAGATATACAAAGTCTTTTCCTGATAGAAGCGCATCTACTGCAGCTTTCGCCTTACCTGAAAAATCAGTCTCAATTGTCCCTGTTGCTCCTTCGACTTCAACAATATCGAGCCCCGCGCATTTACCTATCCCCCTGATAAGATCGACTGCTGAAATAACTGAACCACTGAGGCCAAACTTTTCACTGAAATTATCCAGATAAGGTCTTCTGCCCTGTCCCCAGAGCCAAATTGAATTTGCCGGTTTAAATCCCATATCCACTTTTTCCCTATTAAGCGGGTGCTCCAAAAGGAGCTTGCTGCTTTTGGCCATAAGTCCGAGTATCATATTGGCACCTTCACCCTTTGGAAGATAAGGTCCTATTTTTTTCTCAAGTATATCATGGGGAGGGATCAGTTTTATTCCTATAGGTCCATTTTTCCAGACCACGATATTGCGGTAGCTCACACCCTGAAAAAACTTGATATCATCTGTTTCAAGACTAGCTTTTAAATAATCGATAAGTATATTCGAATCCCGTGTCTTTAATTCACCTGCACTGTGGTCTATCATCTTGCGTTCAGTATATTCCGGTTCATTTGTAAGGGTAATAAGATTGCACCTGAATACCACATCATCTTCTTTAAGTTCAAGACCCAGGCTTACAGCTTCAAGCGGAGAACGTCCGGTATGATATTTGTGGGGATCATATCCCATTACAGACAGATTCGCTATATCGCTTCCGGGAGACATGTCCGGAGGAATGGTCCTGGCAGTTCCGGTTTCACCGGTCCGGGCAAGACTGTCCATTGAAGAAAGGTCCGCATATTCCATAGGGGTCCTATCCCCCAGCTCTTCAATTTTTTTATCTGCCATCCCATCTGGGACTATGATGATATATTTCATAAATATCTGTCCTGCTATCTATATGCCCAGTATTGTGGAAACTACATCCTTCATTTCTTCTATGGCACAGGATTTATTATGGATCACTTTTTTGTCTTCGATCCCCAACAATGGTCCGGGTATTTTTATACCCGACATACCTGAAAGCACCTCAAGGAGGCTGAACTCATCCATGTCCATATACTTCTCATCTATAGCTTCAGCGACACTTCCCGGGAACTTAAAGGGGCTGGCTGTGGATGCTATGACGGCTGGTGTATTATCAGCAGTGTCTTTTACATATTTTTTATATACTGTATAACCCACTGATGTATGAGTATCTATAAGGTAACCACTTTTCATGTAAAGATCCTTTATAGTACTGAAGGTCTCTTCCTCGGTAGCAAATCCCCCGTAGAAGCCTGAGAGTCCCTGCTTCATCTCATCAGTTATTTCAAATTCACCTTTGTCCGCGAGCTCTCCTGTGAGCCTGTCTATTACCTTTGCATCTTCTCCAGCCAGGTCATATAGCAGCCTCTCAAGATTACTTGATACAAGAATGTCCATTGCGGGGGAACTTGTCACTATGAATTTTCTCTTCCTGTCATAGATGCCTGTATTTATAAAATCATATAATACATTATTTATATTAGATGCACAGATAAGCTTATTTACCGGAAGCCCCATCTTCTTGCTGTAATATGCTGCCAGGATATTTCCGAAATTTCCTGTAGGCACCACTATATTTATATTCTCTCCTGCAGTTATTTTGGATCTCTTTATAAGATCCAGGTATGAAAAGACATAGTATACTATCTGGGGCACAAGTCTCCCTATGTTTATAGAATTAGCAGAAGAGAATATATAACCTTTGCCAGCAAGCTTATCCCCGTACTCCTTGTCACCAAAAATAGCTTTTACCCCTTTCTGGGCATCATCAAAATTTCCTTCTATGGCTATTACATGGGTGTTATTGCCTTCCTGTGTTGTCATCTGTCTCTCCTGGACCATGCTGACCCCGTTTTTCGGATAAAACACTATTATCCTGGTGCCTTCAATACCGGAAAATCCTTCCAGGGCAGCTTTCCCTGTATCGCCGGATGTCGCTGTCAGTATGACTATTTCCTTATCTATATCCATTATCCTGGATGCAGCCTTTAGAAGGTGCGGAAGGAATGTGAGTGCCATATCCTTAAAGGCAAGGGTGGGACCATGAAAAAGCTCTATAAAATACGCTTCTGCCTTTTCTATTACGGGTACTATGCGGCTATCATCATATTTACTATCATAGGCATTATTTATGCATTCTGTCAGGATATCCCGGGGGAAATCTATAAAGAACTTGGCCATTATGTATGCAGCCAGTTCCCGGTAGTCCATATCTACAAGCTTATCAAACGGTTTGTCCAGAAGTGGGACCACTGAAGGTACATATAGCCCTCCATCCGGAGCTATTCCCCTGACTACAGCTTCTGCGGAGCTTACAGACCTCTTGTCTCCCCTGGTGCTTTTATATAATAGATCCATTTCTTTACCTTTCGGCTATACTCATTTCCTTAATCTATAAAGTATTGATCATCCAAGTCTGTATGGCAATACAAACTGTCACAAGAGTCCGGCAAACTCTATATATAGTAACTTCCCCTGTCACTTATACTGGTAATAATAGATTTAAAAGCCAGGTACTTACCTGTCATTTTACCCCTCTTGCTTTTATATTCTTTAAATCTATCCCTGTCCATTATTGCTATCACGGAAGGTCCCGAACCGCTTATGGCAGCAGGTATCTGCCAATTATCTATAAGGTCCGCTACAAGACCAGCAGACTGCGGATATAGGTCCTTCCTGTATTTCTGGTGCAGATTGTCCCTTATAAAAATGGTAGCATCATCAAGATTTTCTTCTTCAAGAGACTTTACCAGAAGTGAAAAATTAGAAATATTTTCAATTGCATCTTCTATCGGTACTTTTTTAGGGATGAGTTTTCTCGCAGTATCAGTGCCGGTTTCTGAGGGAGGTACCATCAGTAGTATTATGAATTCTTTGCTGAGCCTGACCTTTTCAAATAGTAGACCCTCCTTGCTGCGGTAGACTATCGCAAGCCCTCCGGAAAGTGCAGCTGCTGAATTATCAGGTGAGCTTTCTATTCCAATAGCGGTCTGGAAAAGCTGTCTCTTATTTAGATCAAGCCCATAAACTTTATTTGCAATAAGTATCCCTGCAACTACAGCCGAAGCGCTGCTTCCCAGCCCCTTTCCGGGAGGGATATTGGCTATGACTTCTATATCAAAATAATGTTTATCCTCAAGGTTTTTTTCTTTATCCTTTATCCTGTCAGGAAATTTCCCCAGCGTTATCTCTATTGCCCTTTGAAGAAGCTTGCTGCTGCTTTTTTCTTTATCCAGCACTGAAGCATATGGTCCTGTAAATCTTATGCTATGCCTGCTGTTATTTCCTGTCCCGTTGCTTTTTCCTGCATATACCCTGTATTCATTATAGATATCCAGAGCAAGAGCAGCTATATCATAGCCAGGACCCAGATTTGCTGAGGTGGCGCATGTCCTCACACCGAATAATGGTTTTATATCTTTTAGATTGTTCATTTACTGGTAATCAATCAAGCTCTTCAACTCTTATGATATTTGCTATTCCGTCGACTACATCCAGTCCCGACAGCTCATCTACCGACTTATACAGGTCCTTATTTGCTACTTCATGTGTTATGAATATAAGCTTTGCCATTTCCTTTATATCGGTCTGTTTCTGTATCATTGAATTTATACTTACACCATGTTTACCAAATACCTGCGCTATCTTTGCAAGCACTCCCGGTCTATCAATAGCATCGAGCGCTATATAGAACTTGGATATTGTCTCATCTATAGTTCTGACTTTTTTATTTTCAAAACATGAGCATCCATATATCATCTTTTTATTATCACGGTCAAAATTACGGGCAATATTTACTATATCACCTACAACTGAACTTGCAGTGGCCTTATCTCCGGCCCCCCGCCCATAGCTCATTACCCTGTCAATATATTCACCATATATATACACAGCATTAAAGACATCCTCTATTGATGCCAGTATATGGCTGGTAGGGACCAGTGCCGGATGGACCCTTACAAATATCTGGCCGTCTTCTTCG
>JALHTA010000326.1 GCA_022865545.1 Actinomycetota bacterium
ATCTCCGATCGTAGGGTGCCGTTTGCCCTTCTCTTTTCCTGTTCCGCCAAGTGTGACACCCTGGAATATTGTAACATTATTACCTATCTCAGACGTCTCACCGATCACTACTCCCATCCCATGGTCAATAAAAAGTCCCTTTCCTATCTTTGCACCTGGATGTATCTCTATTCCTGTAAAAAATCTTGAGGTCTGCGATATACATCTGGGTATAAGGGGTACGCGGTGGCGGTATAGCCAGTGGGCCATCCTGTGATTTATAATCGCGTGTATGCCTGAATATGTTAGAAGTATCTCAAAAGCATTAGTCGCTGCCGGATCACGTTCCCTTGCGGATCTGACCAGCTCCTTTAATTCTCTTATCATTGTCGTCTTCCTACCTGCTAATATTATTGATTTAATTATTATCCAAATATTTTAATGTTTGCTCAAGCCTTTGTATACAGTTTTTCTATGCTTCTCTTCTCATGTTTTTTTCTGCAATCATATTAAAGAGGCCTGTCCCCGCAGCGCCGATATGCAATCCTCCTGTGGGTGATGGTGCAAATCTGAACCTGAGCCCCAATTATCCTCAGAATTAACTATTTTTTTATCTTATTATATTAACACACCAATTCTCTTGATTTCTTATATCTATATTTATACAGATATTATTTTTAAAAAATTGATCCTGGTAAAATCTTTATCAAATGAAAATAATTTATTACAGCCAGCTTTTCTAGCATGACAGGCCATATATGCATCAGTAAAATCAATATTTTTCTCATTATAAATTTCTAAAGCTTCAACAATTATTGATTTGTTTTCAACTACTAGATTCTTAAATTTTAGTATTGCAAACATTTTATCTAGAATATCCTTTTTGCCAAGCTTATAATAACTCTCCAGGACATAAACAATTTCAGCAAAAACTAAATCACAAAGATATAATTCATATTTATTTTCTAATAGACCTTTTAAAATTCTTTTTGAAATTTCAGTCTGTTCAGGTATATCATCAGCAAAAAAACGAATAAAAATATTAGTATCAGCATATATTCTTTCCTTCATATCAACCCTTTTCCTTTACGGCTTTTTTAGCCCGGGCTTCATGAGTTTTCCTTTCGATCTCCTTCCAATCCAATTCCTTCCTATCTTTGACAATCTTTATTGAGTTTTCAAGTTCAAGCAGGGAAGGAATTTTTTCAATAATAGCCTTATTTCCAATCAATTTAACAGAAAACTTATCATTGTCCTTGATAGCTAATTTATCCCTTATTGACTTTGGAATAGTAATTTGACCTTTTTTTGTTATTGTTGTAATACTCATAATATATTTCCTTACTTATTAATGATAGTAATACTATACCAATTAATCTATCTTCAAGCAAATCAGATTGCTGTCATTTACTTTCTCTCCCTCTTAATCTTTTCCAGAACCGATTTAATATAATCTTTAACTTCAAACAGTGAACTAAATTCCTTAAATATTAATCTTTCAGTACTCCCTGAAAGTCTCTGAATGTCCGGGATAAATATAGGTTTCATCCCTGCTCTTGAAGCTGCTATTATTCCATTTTCTGAATCTTCCAAAACAATACATTTATCCGGCTCGCATCCTGCATTTCGTGCGACTTTTAGAAAAATTTCCGGGTCGGGTTTTCCCTTTATGACTTCGTCCCCACACACCATATAGTCAAACCTGTCTTCCATATTTGCCAGAGTAAGGTACCTATCAACTTTTTTTCTTTCTGAGGATGTTGCCACCGCTTTTAAAATCTTTTTATCTTCAAGATAATCGATCAGCTTATGCAATCCCTTTTTTACAGGGATACCATTTTCTTCCATATACTCAAAAGCATACCTTTCCCTTAATTTCCTTATTTCATTGAAAGGAAAGTCTTTGCCAAAATGTTTTTTAAAGATCTCCCGCGCATCTTCAATATAGACCCCTATTGTCTTTATTATGTGAGCCGGTTCAATATTGTAGCCATATTTCTCCCCGGCTTTTTTCCAGGATGGGATAGCTAATCTCTCAGTATCAAACATCAACCCGTCCATATCAAAAATGATAAGTGAGATGTGATTTTTCATATTCATTTACTTGCCTCAAGAAATCAACTGGAACTTCTTTATTAAAATTTTTATTTATTCTCAAATATAATTTCCCCACTACCTTTCACAATATCCCCAACTATATGTCAGTTATTCCCTTTTTTAAATAATCAGTAAGATATTTGATATGTTCAGGTGTAGTACCACAGCAACCACCTACTATAGTTGCTCCTTTCTCAATGCATTTTACTACCCCGTGAGTAAATTCCTTACAGCTCATATCATGGTGCGTTTTACCATTAACTAATTCAGGTTTTCCTGCATTTGGCTCAACCACAATAGGAAGATCTGTATGCTCTCTGTATATCTTTACAATCTCACTAATCTCAAAAGGGTCCAGGCTTCCACAGTTTGAACCTATTGCGTCTACTCCGGCACCATGCAGCTTCTCTGCACATGTACCAGTGCTATCACCCATTATCGTATGTCCGCCATTATTGACAGTCTCAAATGACATCAGAGCCAGAATAGGGACATCTGAAACTTCTTTACATGCTTTTACCGCACATAGTGCTTCACGGATATCAAACATAGTCTCAATTATAAAGGCGTCAACATTACCACCGGATAAATACTCTGCCTGTTCCATAAAGTTTTTAATTGCCTGTATTTCGGTTATTTTGCCATAAGGTTTAATCAGCTTGCCGGTTGAGCTTAGATTGCCCATAATAAATACTCCCTTGCTTTGTGCAGCTTTCCTTGCCAGTTCCACTCCTGAGTCATTAACTTTTTTAACATCAATTTCCCTTTTCTTGCTTTCAAGATAGATTCGGTTCATGGTAAGAGTATTTGTAATAACCATTTCTGATCCGGCTTCAATATACTGCTTATGCAACTTGATTACTTTTTCCGGATTATAAAGATTATCCTCTCCTCCCCCATAACCTCCAAGCTTTTCCAGCATAGTACCCATTGAACCATCAAGTAATTTGATTTTACTGTTATTTAAATAATCTATAAATTTCAAAAAGAGCCTCCTGTATTAATTTTTAACTTTCCGCATTTCCCATATCGTCCTAAGGGTCCCCAAAAAACTAAGAGAAGAATTGTTAAAACTTATAATATTCTTGAATCTATATAATTTCATATAGATAATAAAATACTATCTGTCTTTATTTCTAGTTCAAGAGGATTGGCAATTAGCTTAAGTTCTATTTCAGGAGGACGACACTCTGGACTGCAATACCTTCTCCCCTGCCGCAAAAGCCCAGATGCTCGGTTGTGGTAGCTTTTAGATTTATCCTGGCGGTATCGATCTTAAGGGAAAGTGCAATATTCTCCTTCATTTTCCC
>JALHTA010000327.1 GCA_022865545.1 Actinomycetota bacterium
AGGCTTGCAGTTATCCTATTTCAAACCATATAGAAGAGTGTCCCAACTGCGGAGCGAAATTATAATTATTTTTAATGGATCTTGGCTTTGATTAAAAAATATAATGAGCCAGGATAGATAGGTATGAAATAATAATGAATGATAAAGATAAAGAAATAAAATCTGATGAAGTCCTGGATTGTGTAGGACTCTATTGCCCTGTCCCAATATTTGAGACAAGAAAAAAAATAAACTTAATGGAAGACGGCCAAGTTCTCAAGATGATAGCTGATGATCCTGGTTCAAAACCCGATATGCAGGCATGGTCAAGAACTACTGGAAATGAACTGTTAAAAGTCGAAGAAGAAGACGGGGTTTTTACTTTCTATATAAAGAAGACTGAATAACTTAGATCTTCTTTTTGGAAAAATTTCTACAATATCTTCTAATCAGTCTTTTCTATATAATAATCACGTGTAATAATAATATTCTTTGCCACTTTATTCATTTTTTGGTAGCATATTAGCTTATCCGCTGGGGAGTCGTCTAATGGCAGGACATGCGGTTCTGGTCCGTAGAGTGGGGGTTCGAATCCTCTCTCCCCAGCCAAATACAAGATAAATAACAATTCTTTTCTATTTTTCCCTCCATTGAAAAATCTGAATATAAGTGTATATTTAACAGTAATATATTATATTGCTATCAGATAAGTTTTAGGAAGGTCCGACATAGTTATTTCTTGACACATGGAGAATAAAATGAAAAAGGAAGAAAAAAAAGAGTATGAGAAACCCGAGCTTGTTGAGCATGAGAATTTAACTGAAGTTACAAAAGGTGACTTCTCGGGTGATTTTGACTAACTTTTATGTGGGTTTAATAAAACTTTGAATTCCTCTAATTCCTTAATACACAGTTCGACATTGTACTGCTCTGGGACACCATAATTATGCTATCAGTTTCTTAAATTCCTTCAGTTCTTTTAATATCTGGTTCCAATTCTGTAAACAGTAGCCCACCAGTAAAATTAGTATATTCATTACTAAGCGGAAAATCCAAATGGTTAGAAACATGGTGGATCCATGTTTCGTAGGACTTGAAAAGACGGACTGAGCCGAAGGTGAGGGAGTCTGCATCTCCGCAGCGACCAAAGGGAGACGAAAGAACAAGTCCCCCTTCGCCCACCAACATACTTTTATCAATACTTATATAAATTAAACAATCTATATATTATTTAAGGTGCGACCCCCCCCAGATAATAAGTTATTATTTTAATAGTTATTAATGATTAATATGCGACAATATACAGATTATGAAACGTAAAAGAAATATAGCTATAGGGATAACAGTATTCGTAATGGTGTCTATTTTTTGTATTGCCTGCGCCTGCTTTTCCTTTGTTCTAATCAGTAAGCTGAATGAAACTAAAAAGGTTGAAGCAATTGAAAATATATCTACATCAGCAGAAGGATCTACTGACAATAACCAGGATAAATCAGTAGCCTCCGGCACGGATGAGGTTGAAATCGGGCTTGTTGAAACTTCAGAGGATGAAAATGAAAAAGGAGAAAACCCGGATAGTAGTACAGATGAAGATGTAAACCAACAGGATGGTGAGGAAGCGACTGAAGATAATCAGGAACAGAAAAAAAACTTTCCCTTGGAAGTTACCTCCTTCCGTTTTGCCCTTTCCGGAGATA
>JALHTA010000328.1 GCA_022865545.1 Actinomycetota bacterium
CTGTAAAGAATACATGCTGAAAGATAAAAAACTTATGTATAAATATATCTGGCATAAATATAAATAAAGGCCTTGAAGATCTATGGATAACAATAAGAAATATATATACTTTGATCACAGCGCCACCACTCCTGTCCTTCCTGAGATTGCAGAGATCGTAGGGAAATGCTTTTTGAAATTTTATGGAAATGCCTCTGAGCCCCACACACCTGGCCAACAGGCAAGGGAGCTGCTTGACAGCTCAAGACTCGCCATAGCAAATGCCCTGGGAGCAAAACCCAGGGAAATAGTCTTTACAAGCGGGGGAACTGAAAGTGATAATCTTGCAATCCTGGGCACTGCGGAAGCTTACCAGAAAAAGGGAAACCACATAATAACCTCAGAAATTGAACATCCTGCGGTGCTTATGCCCCTAAGATATCTTTCTAGAAAAGGTTTTAGGATCACAAGGGTCGGTGTGGATAAATACGGTATGGTCGATCCTGATGATATAAGGAAAGCTGTCACAGACGACACGATCCTCGTCTCAATAATGCATGCAAATAATATTGTGGGGACCATTCAGCCGATCCCTGAGATCGGGAAGTTTTTAAAGGAAAGGCAAATATTATTTCATACAGATGCCGTCCAGTCATTTTGCAGCATAGACACACAAGTAGATGATCTCAATGTGGATCTCCTATCTATCTCCGGACATAAATTTTATGCCCCCAAAGGTATAGGCGCCCTCTATGTCAGGAAGGGTACGAAAATAATACCCCGGCTCCTTGGCGGGGGCCATGAACACGGCATGCGGTCATCGACTGAAAATGTCCCCGGGATAGCTGGACTTGCAAAAGCTGTGCAGATCGGTCAAAAAGATATCAAAGAAAAATTTAAAAATATTTCAACTCTAAGGAATTATATAAAAGATTCGCTTCTTGAAAAGATAGAAGATATAAGTTTTAATGGCCATCCTTCTGAGAGGCTTGCCGGAAACTGCAATTTTTCCTTTAAATATATAGAGGGAGAGGCGATAGTCCTGAGACTTGACCGGGAAGGTATTGCAGTATCCAGCGGTTCAGCCTGTTCTTCCTCTTCAATGAAACCCTCTCATACACTTACTGCAATGGGGCTGTCCGCAGAGGAAGCCCATGGATCACTGAGGGTCACACTGGGATTTGAAAATACAAAGAAGGAAGCTGATCATTTTCTTGAAGTCCTGCCAAAAATAATATCAGATCTCCGTAAGATTTCTCCCCTTTATAATAAATAAGAAGTCAAAATAGCGTATAAACTGCTATAATTATAAAAAATAATATTCCCTTGCATATGTTTAAGGCTTGGACCATCGTTGATCGTAGTTTATCAGGCATACAGCCGGATATAATATTTTGGTCCGCAAGCTACTATTAATATTTAAAGATAAAAAAAGGTGATGAATAGGTGTTAAAATTATATCTTGCCCAGATAAATCCTATTGTGGGAGACATAATACAAAACCACAGGCTTATTATCTCGCATATAGAAAAAGCTAGTGCCAGCGGTGCAGATATTGTCATCTTTCCCGAACTTGCACTTACCGGATATCCTCCCGAGGACCTCCTTTTAAAAACTGCATTTATAAGTGAAAACTTAAAGTATATCGATAAGATCAGCAAAGTTACCGGGGATATAATTGCAATAGTGGGTTTTGCAGGAAGCACCCGCGGTTCTATCTATAATTCTGCAGCAATAATGTCTGGGGCAA
>JALHTA010000329.1 GCA_022865545.1 Actinomycetota bacterium
CACACACAATAGTGTCACTGCCAGGTAAAAAGCAGAATGTACAATATTTCTTGCAGATATCACCATTATTGCAGAAAATATCAGTACCAGACTGACTATTACAAATATTATAAAAGATAAGATCTCCTATACCTCCTCTTCGCTGTCATTTACTTGTCCGGCTTCATGGAAGACTTCATCCATAGCAAGTGCTTCCTTGTCCCTTATAAAATAATCCCTGGTCTCTCCGACCCATTCATATTCCTGGGTCTGTTCCAGTGCACCGAAGGGACAGCTGTCTATGCAGATCCTGCAGAATATACACATGGAATAATTCACACTGTATACCAGGGGCTGTTTTTCATCTTCTTTCTTCTCTACCGTAATGCAATGCTGCGGACAGTTTTTCGCACAGATACCGCAGGCCACACATTTATATACCGGTTTGTCACCGGTTTCCTTCATCCTTAGCCTGATAAGGCCCTGGCCCCTTGGAGCGACCTCCATCTTGTGGTAAGGATACATGACCGTTACCGGCCTGGTAAAAAAAGCCTTCAGTGTTGTCTTAAGACCCTTGATAAGTCCTATCAAACTTTTTTCCTTCCTAAATGTTCTTCCCTGCTGTCCATTTCTAAAGCCCTCTTATATTATCTACAATAAGCACCACTGCCGCAGTTATAAATATATTTACCAGAGATAACGGAAGAAGTACCTTCCACCCGAAATTCATAAACTGGTCTATCCTGAGTCTTGGGAATGTCGACCTTATCCACATGGTTATAAAGATCAGCACATAAGTCTTGAAAAGGAAGAAAAGCGTCCCATATACGGGATCTGTAAATGGAAGCCAGCCCCCCAGGAAGAGAAGTGCCGCAAGTGCGCATATTATAAATAGGTTTACGAATTCTGCCAGGAAAAATGCGGCAAACCTGAAACCGCTGTATTCAATATTAAATCCTGCAACTATCTCTGATTCAGCTTCGGGAATATCAAAAGGTGTATGGTTGAGTTCAGCTAATGCTGATGTCATAAATATAAAAAAGGCAGCAGCCTGAGGTACTATATAATAGATGTTTTGCTGGGCCCTGACTATCCCTGAAAGATTCATGCTCCCGGCCATTACTACCACTCCGACTGTGGAAAGTATAAGCGGTATTT
Source organism: Actinomycetota bacterium (assembly GCA_022865545.1). GTDB lineage: Bacteria > Actinomycetota > Humimicrobiia > Humimicrobiales > Humimicrobiaceae > M55B120. Next base: position 1,138 of record JALHTA010000329.1, read on the forward strand.
CATAGGACATCATCTGGGCCGCGCTCCTGAGTCCCCCGAGCAGCGCATATTTATTATTTGATCCCCATCCGGCCATTACAAGCGATATAGTTGATAGGCCAAGTATGGCAAAAACAAAAATCAGGGATATATCAATATTTGTGGCTACGATGTTTTCAGCAAAAGGAAGCAGGGCAAAAATTGTAAGCGAGGGAACGAATACTATTACAGGAGCCCAGAGATAGGGCCATTTATCCACATCTTTAGGGATAATATTTTCCTTGCCCAGGAGTTTTAAGGCATCAAATATTGTCTGGAATACACCGTGGGGCCCGTGATGTCTGGGACCCATCCTGTACTGCATATGCCCCATGACCTTCCTTAGCATGTAGATCAGCACCAGGGCAGTAATAAGTATAAATCCCACTGCTATCACTAATTTTAGTAATGCCCACAGGAGCACATACCACCAGACCATCAATATCTCCTATCTATCGACGCTTCCCATTACAGTATCAAAACTTCCCATTATTAATATAGCATCAGCTATATACGAACCTCTGAGGACAAAATCCAGCGCACTCAGGTGAGAAAAGGACGGGGTCCTTATTTTCATCCTATAAGGATATTTCTCGCCATTTGAGATTATGTAAAATCCGATCTCGCCTTTTGTACCTTCATTCCGGTAATAAAGCTCCCCTTCGGGAAGCTTCAGGACCTTCGGGGTTTTTGCCTGGATCCCGCCTTCCGGCAGATCTCCTGCGGCCTGCTCTACTATGCGGAGCGACTGCTTCATCTCTTCCATCCTTACAAGATACCGGTCATAGACATCCCCGTTTTTACCTGCAGGTATAATAAAATCATATTTTTCATATCCGCTGTATGGCTCCACCTTCCTGATATCAAACCTTACCCCTGACCCCCTCAGTGTCGGTCCGCTCATGGCCCAGTCAATTGCATCTTCAGTCTTTATTACTCCAATACCGCGGGTCCTCTGCATGAATATCTCATTTCCCGTAAAAAGATCATCAAATACTTTCAGCCTTTTTGGAAATGTATTAATAAATTTATCAAGCTCTGATTTAAAACCGGCAGGTATGTCTTCCCTGACCCCGCCTACCGTTATGAAATTAAAAGTGAGTCTTCCACCCGCAAGCATCTCCAGTAACTGGAATGCTTTCTCTCTTTCAGCAAAACCGAAGAGAAATGGTGTAAAGGCACCTGCTTCCAGACCCATTGCCCCAAAAAAAATAAGGTGGGCACAGATACGGTTCAGCTCCGCACAGATGACCCTTATTGCCTGGGCCCTGGGAGGTACCTCTATTTCTGCCATCTTTTCAAGCGCCTGGCAGTAGCACAGTTCGTTTAGGAGTGCACCGGTGTAGTCCAGCCTGTCCACAAGGGGTTTAAACTGTATATATGTCCTGCTCTCAGCCATTTTCTCAAGTCCCCGGTGGAGATATCCTATTACAGGTTCTATACCGGCTATTCTTTCACCATCGATCTTTGCAATGAACCTGAACACACCATGCGTGGATGGGTGATGAGGTCCGAAATTGACTTCCATATAGTCTTTCGGCAGGTCTTCTACTATTGTTTCAAATTCTTCATTAAACATATGATTCTTTAACTATTAAAATTATTCAAATTTCTCTGTTGGCTTGTAATCTCTTTCCTCCCATTTTATCTCAAAGCTTTTAAGGAGCGGATGGAAATCCTCGTCTCCCACAAGGAGAAGCGGTTTTAGTCCGGGATGCCCTTTAATATCAATACCAAGCATTTCCCATATCTCCCTTTCAAACCAGTCGGCTCCCCTGTAAACGGAGATTATGCTGTCCACCTCAGGTTTTTCGTGATCAAGCCTTACCTTTATGTTTACTGGCCAGTTATTTGCAAATGAATAAAGACTGTAAACTATCTCAAAATGATCCTCCAGATCACTTCCTGTTATGGACCTGATATATTTAAAACTTAAGCTCCTGTCCTTCTTCAGGATGCTGCAAAGCCTGCGGATATTTCCTGCATCGACCTGTCCGTATACCTGGCCGAAACAAATATTAAATTCAATACCGATCCCGGCCTTTTTGGCCCTGGCACCGATAGCATCGATCATCTCCTGGTCGTCCGTTTTTTTGTATATATAGTCTATTATTTCCATCAGATCCTAAAAAACCCTTTATCCGGCCATTATTTAACTACTATGGTCTCGCGGTTTATAACATTTTTCATATCCAGAAGTCCCCTGTAAAGGGCTTCCGGTCTTGGCGGGCAACCCTGGACATATATATCGACAGGGATCACCTTGTCTACGCCCTGTACCACATTATATGAATCATAACAGTGTCCGCCGCTTATGGCACAGGAACCCATTGCCACTACATATTTCGGCTCTGCCATCTGTTCGTATATCCTTTTTACGACAGGTGCATATTTTCTAGTTATCCATCCGGATATTATAATAAGGTCCGCCTGCCTCGGAGAGGCCCTGAAAAACATCCCGAAACGGTCAAGGTCATAGTGGGAGGCCCCGGTGGCCATCATCTCTATGGCACAGCAGGCTATTCCAAAAGTAAGGTACCATATGGAGCGGCTTCTTGCCGCATTCATAAGCTTGTCATATGAAAGTGTGACCAGATTTGGTTTATTGAACTTTCCTTCTAAGTAACCCACTTGAGTATTCCCTTTCTCCAAACATAAATAAGGCCAAGAATAAGAACAAAAATAAATATAAGAACTTCAATAAACCCGGCCAGCCCCAGCACCCTGAAATGTACTGCCCAGGGAAATAAAAAAACTACTTCCACATCAAATATCACAAACAGGAAGGCAAAGATATAATAGCGGATATAGAAATGCGAGAATATCCCGCCTCCTGGCGGTACGCCGCATTCATATGTTATAAGCTTTTCTTCACCGGGATTTGACGGTGCAAGAAACTTGGTTAGAAAGATAATGGCGGGAACGAAGATTATGCTGACTATGAAAAATAGTCCAAGAGTGAAGTAATTTACGATGAATTGTTCTTGCATCTACCTCTAACATCCGCTAACAAACTGGTTACATATTATACATTCAAAGCAATCAATTTAAAAGAATTTTTGAGACAATCTACTTGTATTCACAATCAGCGGTTTCATTATTATACTGATCCCGTATAATTTCAATTGATATTAAAAAACTATCCGGCCCCAAATTCTTCACATGCATCTATTACGTGCTTCAGGTATACAAATGAGGGACTTCCTCCCATAAGGACCGCGACTTCGCTGGCTTCGAGTATTTCTTTTTTGGTGGCACCGTATTCCACCGCACTTAAAACATGAAATGCGGTGCAGGGAAGGCATCTTGATGTTACAGCAATAGCAATCGAAATCAGTTCCTTGGTCTTTTCGGAAAGCTCCCCTTTCTCCCCGGTATCCACAAAATATTTCATATAATTTCTTAAATATTCGGGAGCCGTCTTTGATATCATCTCAAGTATGTTTCTAA
>JALHTA010000330.1 GCA_022865545.1 Actinomycetota bacterium
TATTAGTATTGGTGATGATGAGGAAGATGCAGAACTTGCCTGGGACAGGAAATCCATTGAGCAGTTTCAGGCCGATGAAGATAGTGAGGCACTAAAGGCAGAAGTCATCGGATACAGCGCTGCACTATCAAAATGGGGAATAAGTCTTGATGAACTGGTGAGAGTCTCACCGAGAAGGGAAGAACTGAAGAAGCTTTATCAGGATATTGCCAGGAGGATCGCCGGTAATAAGGGTCTTCTTGATAGTTTGATGGAGACCGGACGGCTTCCGATAAAAGAAATCGGAAAAGAAATCGAAATACACCGGAAAAAGCTTGAACGAGGTCGAATATATATAATAGCTATGGTGCTGGCCATTAGGTCCGGCCTTAGCTATCTGGATATGTGCCGGGGTGAGGGTTAATATGAAAGCTGTAGTAATGGAAATACATAAGGAATATTGCATAGTGATGACTGGTGACGGCCGGTTCATCAGGGAGGCGGCACCAGCGGGTGAGCTTGAGATAGGCGATGAGATACTAGTAGAGGAAGAGACTCTTACTGCTCCCAGCAGGGACTGGATAAAGACCTTTGCTATAGCTGCTGTGGCAGTACTGGTCGTAGGTTTTGGCTCTTATGGAGTTTTTAGGATATTTGGAGGATTCGGCAGGGTAGGCGGCGAGGCCGCAATGGTGGCTGATGCTGAATTGCGTACGGAAGAGAAGGCAAATGATGAAGCCGGGGCAGCTGCTGTAGAGGAAGAGACTGTGCAGGAGACTGCTGAGGGAGAAGAGGCCGCAATGGCTGAAGCGGCGGAAGAGAGTGAGGACTTTGCTGCCGGTATAGAACAGGTAGAGGGTGTTCCGGCTGGTCCCGGAGAAGTAGATGTGGAATTTGACCTCCAGATCTCAAAATTCGGGGAACCTATTGAAATAATCGCCGGAAACCTGATCTTTTTATACTGGGCCGCTGATAGTGAAGAGGGGATAGAGCTCCTTCTGACAGTGGAGATGCTTGATCCGGATCTTAAGTTTACAGGAAATATAGAAGCATCTATTTTATTTGATGACGGCGAACCGGCAGGCAGCGGAGTGATAAAGTTTACTGATTTTTCGTACGGACAGAAATCACAGAATTTCATTGAATTTTTGCCTGATGCATATACACTTCATATAAATATTGCCGGAGTATTTGAATAATACCGGTAAACAATAGTTTTGGCGACCCCAGTTTAAACCCTTATTTATGCGTATATATATTATGAATCGAGAGTGAAATATTTATTATCTAAGATCTGGCAGGGAGATAAAAATGAAAAAGATAAAGACAATCATCAGTATAGTAATAATTACAGCACTTCTTCTTGTAAGTGTCCCTATTTTTTCTTCATGTGCGAAAGACAGCGGCGGTATAAGTACCGTTCCGGTGGTATCTGATGAGAAATCAGATGAGCTTGCTGTTAATGTAAATAGGAGCCTTATAAGTTCCAATACGAATTTTGCTTTTAATATCTTTGGCAGGCTCATAGCGGAAGATAACGGAAAGAATGTATTCATATCCCCGCTTTCCATACTCCTTGCGCTTGCCATGACATATAATGGCGCGGTGGGTGATACAAATCTTGCTATGGCAGATGCGATGGAGTTTAGCGGTATGGATATGGAGGAGCTTAACCAGGGTTTCAGTGATCTTATGGTCAGCATTTTAAATGGTGACGGCGAAGTACAGATAAATATTGCTAATTCGATCTGGCCCAGGCTCGGATTTAATCCAAAAGAAGATTTTGTAGATATAAATAAAAAATATTACAGTTCTGAGGTAAATGAACTTGATTTTTCAGATCCTGGTGCGGTTGATACCATAAATGGCTGGATAGAGGATGCAACTGAAGAGAAGATAAAGAAAATGCTTACAGATATTCCAGCCGATGCAGTGATGTATCTTATAAATGCAATATACTTTAAGGGTGACTGGACATATCCTTTTGAAGAAGAATCTACATTTGAAGAGGATTTTAATCTTGAAGACGGAAGTACAAAGAAGGTGCCCATGATGAATATGGTGGAAAATTTCCAGTATGGCCAGGGTGATAACTTTGGAATTTTAAGGCTTCCCTATGGACAGGAAAAATTTTCCATGTATATAGTGCTTCCTGACGAGGGAGAGGATCTTGACGGGACCATAAGCGGAATTGATGGTAATTCCTGGAAGGCACTGGTGGGCGGACTGGGCGATAATAAAGTAATGCTAAAGATGCCAAAGTATAAGATGGAATATGGTGTAAAGCTTTTAAATGATGTACTTACGGACCTTGGCATGGGTATAGCTTTTGGCCCGGAAGCTGATTTTTCAAATATAAATCCCGATATATTTATCTCCAAAGTAATGCATAAGGCAGTCATCGAAGTAAATGAGAAGGGAAGCGAAGCAGCTGCTGCAACAGTTGTGGAGATGGTTGAATCAGCCATGCCTGAGGAAGAAATGGTTGAGTTTATAGTGGACCGACCGTTCTTCTTTGTAATAGCAGATGACAGGAGCGGGGCCATATTGTTTATGGGTAAAATCGTAAGTCCCTAATAAAAGTCTAAAAAAATTAAGATATTAATCTATATATTTTTATATTGAAAAGTTTTGAAAATATTATTTGATTATACTTCGATTTGTAGTATATAATCATCTAGTCTATAATAAATACGCTATTAATTAAGGCAGTAGGGATTTTTAGTTAAGGATTTTAGGTTACATAGGATTTATTTTTTTTGGTTTTACCCCATTCTAAATTCATTAATCCATTTTTTAACTAGATATTATTATGCCCGTATTAGATAGGAACATTTTTTACCAGTGAAAGGCGAAAATAATGAACAAAAGACTGTATGTAGGAAATCTTAGCTACAAGGTTACTGAAAAAGAGCTCAAGGAACTTTTTGGAGAATTCGGGGAAGTAGCTTTTGCTAAGGTGATAAACAGAACTGACGGAAGGTCCAAAGGTTTTGGCTTTGTAGAAATGGCCGAAGAAGACCATGCAAAGGCAGCTTTGGAAAAAATTAACCAGTCTACCTTTATGGAAAGGACCATTGTGGTCAGTGAAGCCAAGGAACAGGAAGCCAGATCCCCAAGAACCGGTGACGGCAGAGGCGGATATGGCGGCGGCGGCCGTGGTGGCAGAGGCGGATATGGCGGCGGCGGCCGTGGCGGCGGTGACGATCTGAATTCTAAACTGAGACAGCTTAGAAGAAAATTTAAGTAATTTTTTTAAAAGTGGCTTGAATTTTTAGCTGAATTAAACTATAGTGTTTTGTTAGTAAAATTTAATATAAAACCTTTAATATAGTCCGGAGAGGCTATAAAGGCATGAGAGATAAGTTATTAATACAACTTAATAATATAGATGAGGAAACCTTCTTACATTTTTTGTAAGAAGGTTTTTTTATCTGGTGGGTGATGACCGTGACAGAGAAAGCAATAATACTTAGTTCGACTGATGTAGACAGGGTTATAAAAAGATTATCCCATGAGATCCTTGAGAGGAACAGGGGAAGCGGGGACCTGGCGATCATCGGTCTCCAGAAGAGGGGTGTCCCGCTTGCAAGGAGGATCGGTTCAAATATTGAGGAATTTGAGGGGAGCAAGGTCCCATTCGGGATGCTTGATATCTCACTTTATAGGGATGATTTCGGCCAGAAGATAAAAAGAGAGATCGGAAAGACCGAGATTGACTTTGATGTAACTAATAAAAATGTGATCCTTGTTGATGATGTACTTTTTACGGGAAGGACGATAAGGGCCGCCCTTGATGCGATCATAGACCTTGGCAGGCCGAATTCCATACAGCTTGTGGTCCTTATAGACAGGGGACACAGGGAGCTTCCCATTAGAGCCGACTATGTAGGCAAGAATCTGCCCACATCCCGCAATGAGATGGTGGAGGTAAAGTTTGAAGAGACCGATGGCGAAGATAGCGTAATACTTGTGGAAAAGGATGAAGATGCTAAATAAGACGAGTATATTAAAAGTCGATGACCTTTCAGTCGAAGATATATTAAAAGTAATGGAGACTGCGGATTCTTTTAAAGATATTTCAAAAAGGGAAATAAAGAAAGTGCCTACACTCAGGGGAAAGACTGTGGTAAACCTTTTTTTTGAGCCAAGTACCAGGACAAAGACTTCTTTTGAGGTGGCGGCCAAGAGACTTTCAGCAGATATGATAAACTTTGCCGCATCTTCTTCAAGCCTGAAGAAAGGCGAGTCCATAATGGATACCCTGAGGACCATACTTGCGATGCAGGTCGACCTTATAGTCATACGCCATAGCGATAGCGGGACAGTTAAATTAGTCGATGATTTTGTCGAAATACCTGTAATAAATGCTGGAGACGGCAAACACCAGCATCCCACACAGGCGCTTCTTGACCTATATACGATAAGGACGAGGTTTGAAAAGTTTGAAGGGCTAAAAGTAGCTATTGCGGGTGACTTTCTAAACAGCAGGGTAGCAAGATCAGATATTGCGATATTTGAGAAGATGGGTATGGAGGTTAGCCTGGTTGCACCGGCAATGCTTCTTCCAGAGGATTATTCGGGATTTAAGGTGTCTCACTGTATAGACGATATTATAGAAGAAGTGGATGTGCTATATCTGCTTAGGATGCAGTTTGAGAGGCAGGACCGGAAGTTCTATCCATCGGTTAAGGAGTATAACAGGTTTTTGAGTTTGGATATGGAGAGGCTTGCGAAAATGAAAGAAGGGGCGGTTGTCATGCATCCGGGGCCCGTGAACAGGGGGATAGAAATAAGCGATGAAGTAATGGGCAAGAGGAAGAGTCCCTCGGACAGGGTACTAATAGAGGAGCAGGTAACAAGCGGTGTAGCGGTAAGGATGGCTCTTCTTTATTTGGTATTGGCTTAGAGGTTTAAATAACAGATGAAATAGAGCTAATATATAAGATTTGATTTAAGGTTTAATGCCAGGATAAACGGACAGCAGAAATAGCATTTTAAAGAGTGTTAAAAAGTCAGTTTGAGGAGATAGTTAAAGATAAAGGTAAGAGAATACATAAATAGATATTGAGATAGGCATAAATATGAACGAAATTAAGGTAAATAAAATACTAATAAAAAATGGCCTAATAGTAGACACGATTACGAACAAGGAACATAAGGCTAATCTGTACATCGAAGATGGCAGAATTGTTGATATAAAAGATAATATTAAAGTTAATGCAAAAGAAGTATTTGAAATAGATGCTAAAGACTATACTATACTTCCTGGTCTTATTGACATGCATGTGCACCTGAGGGAACCCGGTTTTGAAGAGAAGGAGACCATTGAGACGGGGACGCAGGCAGCGCTGGCAGGAGGTATAACATCTATTGCCTGCATGCCTAATACAGAGCCCGTAATAGACAGTCCTTCGCTAGTAAGCTATATTACTGGAAAGGCTGTGGGTACTGGATGCAGTATCTATCCTGTGGCTGCAATGACCAGGGGGCTCGAAGGCAGGGAGATAACGGAGATGGGGCTCCTGGCAGAAGCAGGGGCCGCAGGTTTTTCCGATGACGGCCGTTCTGTAAGCGATGCAAAACTCATGTATGAGATAATGAGGTATTCAAGACAGTTTGAAAAACCGCTCATACTCCATGAGGAAGTCTATAGCTTCTCAAAATACGGACTGATGCATGAAGGA
>JALHTA010000331.1 GCA_022865545.1 Actinomycetota bacterium
CAATGCTGAAAGAAGTCCATTTACCACGACTTCACCTTTTGTTGGTATGATTATTCTAGAGATAAGTTTTAATAGCGTGCTTTTGCCGGAACCATTGGGACCGATTATCCCTATAGTCTGCCCATGTTTTATGGAAAGAGAAACATCATCCAGTGCCAGGAATTCTTCATATCTCGTCCGTCTGCCTCTTATAATAGTATTTTTAAGGCTGGGAATTTTCTCATGAGAAATACGGTAGATCTTGGATACCGACCTTATATCAACTGCAATATCTTCTTTTGTCTTAATTGTATTCATTATTTCTATATTTCTTCTGCAAACCTTGGCTCAAGCTTTTTAAAAACGAAATATCCTATAAAGAATATTAAAAAAGTTATACCTACAGCGGTCATTGTCTCCAGAGCAGATGGAAAACCTGCCCCATCAGGATACTTGGTATAGTAAAAAATATTTCTGTAATAAGCTGAGTATATGGTCATTGGATTAATAAACTTTATATATGGTTGGAAGCGTTCCGGCACCATGCTCAAAGGATAGATAATAGGTGTTCCGAAAAACCATACCATCATCACTATTGAGATAAGGTGCTGAAGATCCCTGAAAAAGACGTTCAGAGCCGATACCAGAAGCGTCATCCCCACTACCAGAAATATCTGGATAAAGATCAAAACAGGGAGAATGTATAGAAAAAGATAAAACTTATAACCCATAAATGCCAGAACTACGAAAAGGGCGACAAGTTCCAAAAAAAAGTTTATAAGATTTGAAAAGACTATAGAAAGGGGAAGTATTTCCCTGGGAAAATATATCTTGTTTACAAGATTGCTGTTTGAGATTATGCTTCCGGAACCCTGATTTACAGAATTTTGTAAAAAGTTAAATGGAAGCAGGGCACATATTAAAAATATTGCAAACTCCTTTACCCCACCCCTCAGCACTATGGAAAATACAAATGAATATACAAGCATTGTAAGGATGGGATTTAGGAGCGACCAAAAAAACCCCAGCGCAGATCCCCTGTATTTTACCTTCAACTCTTTTCTTGTAAGGATAAAAATGAGCTCTCTATAGGAGAATAATTTTCTAATATTAGCAAACATTAATAAGCGCCTTTTCCAAATAAAACTGTGGGAATTGTTCTTAGAAGGATCTTGATATCCATCTCGATCGACCAGTTTTGTATATAGTAAAGGTCAAGCCTGGCCATTTCTTCAAATGAAAGTTCACTTCTTCCGCTTATCTGCCATAGCCCCGTGATGCCCTGCTTCACATTCATCCTCCTGAGTTCCCAATCTTCATACTGATCGACTTCTTTCGGAAGTGGCGGCCTGGGACCGACAAGGCTTAATTCACCTTTTAGAACATTTATGATCTGGGGCAGCTCATCAATTGAGAACCTTCTTATAAACCTGCCGACCCTTGTTATCCTTGGATCCTTTTTCATTTTAAAGATGGGCCCTTCCGCTTCATTGTATTCTTCCAGTTCCTTCAATCTTTCACCGGCATCGGCATACATGGACCTGAATTTATACATATAAAAAGTCCTGCAATCTTTTGTATATCTTTCCTGCTGGTAAAAAACTGGTCCTTTTGAATCCAGTTTTATTGCCATTCCTATTATTAAATAAATAGGTATAAATAAGACAAAAATAATACTACCTAAAAAATAATCAATAAAGTTTTTTAGAAACAGATTAACTCCAAAAAACCCTATATTGGATACCTGCATCAAAGGAATCCCTGCAATTTCCCTCATATTCATCCTCTTGATCGAGAATTCAAAAAATCCGGGAAAAACCAGGACAGAGACATCGATTCCTTTTAGTTTCTCAAGCATTTCAAGTAGCTCAAAATATTTATATTCCGGGCTGGAAATGATGACCCTCTGTATTTTATGTTTATAGATTATCTCTCTCAGATCCTCCAGATATCCCAATATATCGAAGTCACGCGAATATTCCTTGTCTTCATCCAATCTTTTTTTATACTCGACATATCCGAGGATCTTATTATCCTCAAATGAGTACTTTTTAAAGCTATCCTCTATTCTCTTTGAATTTTCCCCGATCCCAATAATAATCGTACTTGATGTAGTCTGGATCCTTCTGATGAGCCTTATACTGATCATATCTATTAGCAGTCTGCTGATATATATAAACACAAGGCTAAGAATAAAAAGAATCAGGATCCATTTTCTTGAAAATGTAAAAAGTTCAAATATATAACCCGAAAGGATAATGACGATAATATTGATGATCATCCCTCTTACTATTCTTGAATAATAACCTGACCCCCGGTAAATATTATCCCAGTTATAAAGCCTGTACAGAAGAAAGATAAGGAGCGCCGAGATTATAAAGATCACTGAATAAAATAAGTAATTGGTTTCAATAAAATATACTACCTGGCTTTCAGCAAACATGCCGGTATTAAACCGCAGATAAAAAGAAAGGTAAAATGCAATACCCAGAAAGATTATGTCATTTATTACCAGGATGATCCCATAAGTAATTTTCTTTTTGATCCTGGTATTTTTTTTAAAAACCCTCAGGTAATCAAGAAAACTTATTATCAATCGTTCACAGGCAACGCCGGATTTCTTAAAGACTGCCCTGGTGATCATGGCTAATATAAATCTACTTACCACAATTGAGATTACACCAAAAACTGAGAATAACCCTATCCAGATACGTGAAAAATAAAAACCTCCCATCAATCTTGCAGAAAAATATATAATCACTATACCGGTAATTAAAATAATTATTAATTCCAGATAGTAATAAAGATCTCTATATATCTTATTGATGCTATAAAGCTTAAAGACTGCAAACAATACAATAATAGAACCGGTTATGATCAAAGAGTAAAAAAGATACTGGCCGCTGATGCTATGGCTAATCGTTGTTGTTCCGAAAATATCTGTGTAAAACCTGAGATAATAAGCAAGAAAACAACTGAATAGCAGAAAAAACAGATCAATAATGAATAATAAAAATCCATATATTGATCTTAATCTTACTGTATATCTGTGATCTGTCATAAATTATTAAAACTCCTATTCATTAAAGACAAATTCTTTTATTTGTGCCGCCAGTTCCCTGGTATCATTATTAAGTCCCAATTCTTTGGGACTCCAACTCCGGTCAAAGACAAGCGTTAATGTAAAATGGTCCTTTGCCGTACGCGGTATATCTATTTTAATATTTTCCCATTTATTATAATCCAATGCAGTTTTTTCTACCAAAATATTGTCTATAAAAATTTTAACACTTAATTTTTTTTCAGGGTATTCAGGATAAGCATCCTTAACAGGGATAATAAGTTCCTCTCCCTTTTTCTCAACAACTGTGCTTGCATCCTGTGCCACCCAGCTGAATGCTCCCTCTTCTGAGATTTCTTCACCATAAAAGCCGTAATTATTCTGCCAGCCTTTATAGTTGCCTTTTATATCATACAAATTTTGTTCAACATTTATTGATAAAGTCGTTAAAGAATTAAAAAGAAAAACCGAGAAAAATATAAATAGAATCACAGATAAAGATATTTTTTCCCTTAAACCAAATCTTATCCGGTCATTGATTTTTAAAGTTATAATATTGTTTTTTTCATTCATCTGTTCAACTTTTATGTATGCGATCATCAGACCTATTACCAGCCAGAAAGTAATCTGGATCTCATTAAAATTTGTATGGGGTCCAAAGATCTGCCCTACCAGCATCGCAATGAAAGAAATAAACAGGGAGACAAGTATCCAATCCTTGTTTTCAAATATTTTCAGTCTTCTTCTTGCAATAAAATATCCCGATACTCTTTTTATAAGCATAAAAAAAATAGCAATGATCAGGATCATCCCGGGTAATCCTAATTCC
>JALHTA010000332.1 GCA_022865545.1 Actinomycetota bacterium
ATCAAACATAGTCTCAATTATAAAGGCGTCAACATTACCACCGGATAAATACTCTGCCTGTTCCATAAAGTTTTTAATTGCCTGTATTTCGGTTATTTTGCCATAAGGTTCAATAAGCTTGCCGGTTGAGCTTAGATTGCCTATAATAAATACTCCCTTGCTTTGTGCAGCCTTCCTTGCCAGTTCCACTCCTGAGTCATTAACTTTTGCAACATCAATTTCCCTTTTCTTGCTTTCAAGATAGATTCGGTTCATGGTAAGAGTATTTGTGATAATCATCTCTGATCCAGCTTCAATATACTGCTTATGCAACTTGATTACTTTTTCCGGATTATAAAGATTATCCTCTCCTCCTCCATAACCTCCAAGCTTTTCCAGCATGGCGCCCATTGAACCATCAAGTAATTTGATTTTGCTATTATTTAAATAATCTATAAATTTCAAAAAGAGTCTCCTGTATCAATTTTTGACCTTCCGCATCTCCCAACACTGTCCCCTTCTTTGAGGGACAATGGATCCTATAGACTTCCCTGATAACTTCCTTTTCCTCCAACATCAGGATCTTTCTATTTCTTTTCATTATTTTTCCATAACTTAATTTCTATTAAATAATATGGTTTCTTTGCTTTTATAGCATTTTAAAATTATATCAGACAATAGTACTATTAAGAATATTACTGATATATAGTTTCTATTATATTACAAATTGAATTGAAGAATTCTCACACAGATTTAAATTTGCAAACCTTTCTAAACAATCCTGCAAATATCTATTCAAATATTTATCAGGTTCAAATCCTTTTTCTTTCCAGAAGTGAAGCACATGAAGTTGCTTTAGTTTTTTATTAATAATGGTCTCAATTCTTCCGATAAACCGGTTCCCAAATAAAACAGGTAATACATAATATCCGTATTTTCTCTTGCTAACAGGAATATAGATCTCCCATTTGTAATCAAAATTAAAAATCGCACTAATAAGGTTTCTGTCCCATATCATATTGTCAAGAGGAGCGATAAATTCTAAGCGGTTTTCAAGGGAAGTTTCTTTAAAAACAATTTCCATTATGGATTCATCTTCAGATAGAAAATATAGTTTGTGTGAAATACCTTCAACGGTACATTCTATGATTTTATTTTCTGCTAAAAGCGAAGAAAATATACGTTCGCGGTAATCACTTTTAAAGTCGCCTATACCAATCCACGCATCAGACGGCTTTTTCCAGAGAATCCCTATAGAACCGATTCTGCGCAGCACTTGCCATTTCACAAAATCATCTACAGTCTTATTAGGATTATCATCATGCAAAACAGTAGGGTCAATATGATCATTTGCTAAAGCATAATATTTCATTGTGCCTTTTTTATGATGAATGATCAGATCTCCACGGAAATAAAGTGTTTCAAGTGCCGCCCTGGCAAGAGTTGTGGGGTTCCATCCCCAATCAACTGTTTCTTTTAAACCAATATCTCTGGAATTTACAAATTTCTTTTCCCTTATAATGCGCTTAATCATGTCGGCAATCATATTTACTTTGTCCCTGCTTCTCCCGTAAAGCCGGTACTTTTCCCGGGAATGAGAAAAGTATTTCCAATCCTCTATGCAAAAAATCGCCATATTTTTATCAAAATAATCTACAAGCTTTCTCTCTTCATACAGGAGTTGATAGAGTATTTCTTTGGTGAAATCTGAAACTCTTGAGTTTAAAACAATATCTGCGTTTTTACCGCAAACATCAATGGGGTCAAATTGAATGCATCCTGCCTGCTTGATAAAATCACATACACCCTGCTTGCCTTTGAATTTATATTCCCCTATCAGTCCTTGCTTTAAGAGTATGAAATTGCGTGCCTGTTCATTTGTCAATGTGTATATTTTTATAGAATTATTTCTCCCCTTATGCGTATATCAAATAAATCATGGACATGATTGCCAAATATTATTTCAGAAGGACGACACTCTGGGCTGCAATACCTTCTCCCCTGCCGCAGAAACCAAGATGCTCGGTTGTGGTGGCTTTTATATTGATTCTCCCAGTATCGATCTTAAGGGAAAGTGCAATATTTTCCTTCATCTTCTCAAAGTATTTAAAGACCTTTGGTTCCTGAAGGATAAGTACAGCATCAATATTTTCAATTTCATAACCTCCGGCCGACATCTTTTTCCTGACTTCCTCAAGAAGAGTAAGACTGGATATGTCCCTGTACTTCATATCATTATCCGGGAAATGGATCCCGATGTCCCCCAGACCGCAGGCGCCAAGTATCGCATCCATAATGGCATGGAC
>JALHTA010000333.1 GCA_022865545.1 Actinomycetota bacterium
CTTTCACTTTTTCTAAAAAGAGTGACACCCCATATTTTGTATCCATCTACTGCAAGCCTGCATGCCCCCCATTCGAAATTTCCAATATGGGAACTTATTATGACAACACCTTTTTTTTCTTTGAGCGCTTCATCAAGATATTCTATTCCTTCAAGGCTCACTCTTGATCTTAGAGTCTTCCTGGAAATTATTCGGTGCCTAAGGAAGTCCACGACATTCTTACCCCAGTTTATAAAGATCCTGACTGCTATCCTGTGGACTTCAGGATCTCCTATATCAAGGTTTAATACCCTTGATATATTTTTCTTTATTATGCCCACATTGACACCAGTAGCATACCATAGTCTTGCTGTTGAAACAGCTAGCGCATACGCTAATGGATAGGGAAGGACTATGGTTATAAACTCCGTGAATTTGTAAACCAGATAATTAAGCACGAATATTCTCTTTCCTGCTTTTTTTATAATACTGTATAATTATATTGTCAATACACAAATAAGAGCTGTACCAGCAATTCAATGATAATTAATTTTGAAAATAATTTAAACTTTTTTCTTCACTTTTTAATTATTAAATTTCCTAAAAATATAATCATGGACCCTTTTTGGAATACGTGGGATGTAGAACGCTGCCATTATATTATGATTAAAGATTTATCAATATACCAATAGGAGGCGGTAATAATGCTTAAAAAATCTGGAAATGAGATCAATATCTCCGTACTGGAGGAAGTGTATGACTATCTATCTCCCGGTAATCATGTAATATCCGCATACTTACTTGTGGATGGTCTTAGGACTTCAAAAAAAGATTATCTTACCAGTTTAAATTCCATGATAAAAGAAAAAAAGACCAGCCTGGATGAAAGTACTGATCTTGACAGGAGTCAAAAAAAGAAGGTCGCTTCTGCTCTTGATAAGGTAAAAGCATATTTAAGTGAAAAATTTAAGGCGGACTCGACAAGGACCGTTATAATATTTGCTTCAACAGATGGTTTTTGGAAAGAAATAAGACTGCCATTCATTTTACGTTCAAGGATTGTGATAGATCCCAAACCATATATACAAAGTCTAAGGGCATATCTTAAGAATTACAAAAGTTATGGGATTCTCTTAATAGACCGTGAAAAAGCACAGATATATTCAGCATATCTAAGTGAGATCAGGGAATACCTTGCTACATTTATAAGTGATGTACCACCCAGGGTAAACTATAGGAGCCAGTCGGTTCTGCGTGAAAAGAAGATACTTAGCAGGCATGATGAAAAACTTCATCATTTTTTTAAGACAATAAATGACAGGACCCTGGAGTTATTCAGGGAAGGAAAATTCGATTACCTTATCCTTGCAGGGAGGAATGCTATAGTATCAGGGTTTAATAATTATCTTCACAGCTACCTTCAGTCAAAATATATCGGTAAGATAGATGCGGGACCTGATTCCAGCATTAACTTAATAAAAAGTAAAGCCATGGACATAATAGATCTCTATGAATTAAAGAATAAGAATAAACTAATAGATGATCTCATAGATGAATATAATCCTAATGGGCTTGGAGTGCTTGGCATAGATGCTGTTATCAAGGCGCTTATCAGGGACCAGATAAGGATACTTATCTATGACAAGAATTTTTCCCACACCGGGTATGTATGCAGAAATTGTAATTATCTTTCAACAAGTCCTATTGAGAGTTGCCCTTACTGTGATGGAAAGCTTGTATATTATAATGAAATAGTAGATGAGATTATTGAGAATGCCCTGGACCAGGGATGCGAGATAGTAGATATTGAAGAAAATGAACGCTATAAGAAAGCAGGCAGCATAGGAGCAGTATTAAGATATATGTATGAGAGATAGGAGCCTGTCCGATAACTGGATCCTGGCTGAGCCCAGTTCCCGGACAGGCTCCTGGTAGGATTATTTCTTTTTCTTTAGTTTAGTGAGCTCATTTGTAAACTGCCTGACACTATTGAATTGTTTATAAACTGAAGCAAACCTTATATATGCAACCTTATCAAGATCCCTTAGTCTCTTTAGCACAAGGTTGCCAAGATCTTTGGAGCGTATCTCACTTCCGGGAAGATTGTGTATCTCGTTTTCAATATCATCGACAAGAAGGTCAAGAGTCTCGGCGCTTATATTCCTTTTTATACATGCCCTTATCAAACCGCTCATAAGCTTATTCCTGTCAAAAGGTTCTCTTGTATTATCTTTTTTAATAATTGCAATGGGCTTGATATCGATCCTTTCATAGGTCGTAAATCTCTTCCCGCATTTTTCGCATTCCCTTCTTCTCCTTACAGAATCATTTGAATCTGTAAGTCTTGAATCAACCACTTTTGTATCAGCATTAGCACAGTAGGGACATTTCACGATTAAACTCCTCTAAAAAAAGGTTTAAAAAGTTTTTTAATGATAGGGCTTATATCTCTCCGCCTCTCAGTAAAATATGATCTTAAAAGACCCAGACATTTTAATAGATAGACTATTGTTATAAGAAGGCCGAAAATAAGCCATAAATAGCTTCCTTCCCATTTCCATATGAAAAATGAAAAAATAAAAAAACCGGTAGTTGTGGCAAGATATGTATCTTTACTCAAAACAAGTGTTATCGGTATTATTATCAGGTAAAGTATGAGAATGGACCACGGAGACAAATAAAGCAAGCTCCCAAGAAATGTTGCAACTCCCTTACCCCCTTTAAACCCAATATAGATCATCCAATTATGTCCAATAACTGCAGCAACAACGGCCCAGAGCACAATATAGGGATGTCCACTGGAGAATCTATTAGCTAGATACGCCACTAAAAAACCTTTGCCTGCATCAGTTAGTGCCACTATTACACCTGCTATCTTTCCAACACTGGAGAAGGTGTTCATCCCTCCGACATTACCCGATCCGGTTTTGGAGATATTGATGCCCTTTATCTTTCCGGCAATATAAGCTGAAGGAAATGCTCCAATTAAATATGAAGCCAAAAGTATTATTGCTGTATTGAAATAAAAGTTTTCTACTATCATCAATCAACTACCTAAAATCAATTTCTATATATTTAGAATTGTCTTTTGATTATAGCATAAAGGAAATGCATAAAAAAATAAGCACAGTGGTACAAACAGGCGGTCTCCACCCAGAAGATCGTAAATAATGGGGTATAAGTATAGTCATCCTTTTATAATTAAAAACATGATCCCATTTGGGATAAACTTTATAGTAAGCATTATCGTTCTTTTAATCAAAATGCTTAAGTACTATGAATATAATGCCAGCTTATATATATTCAATACATCCTGTTTTTTAAGTTCCATATATTTTCCTATGGGTCCGAATAGCATAGTCTTTTCAGCCATCTCTTCAAATCCTTCTTCTCCTGCTCCAATATCCTTTAAAGATGTAGGAAGGTCGAGATTTTTAAAGAATGACACAAGTCTTTCAATGCCTTCGAGAACAATACTTTCCTGTGTCCCGGAACTTGGGTCTATATCAAATACTCTTACAGCAAATTTATGGAAAACTTCAATATCTTCCTTATATACATATTTCATCCAGGCAGGAAATATAATGGC
>JALHTA010000334.1 GCA_022865545.1 Actinomycetota bacterium
GACCGGTCAATTACCTGGTTCCCGAAGGAGTAAATAACTATATATTAAAACATGGACTTTATAAATAAATTAAATATCGAAAGCAGTAAAAGGAAATACTTGAACCAGCTGGCCGGTAAGATCAAGAAACTTATGAAGTGTTCGCTTTTTGCCCATTCGGTAAATACACTAAAGTTTGCGAACCAGATAGCAGATAAACAAAAAAGTGAAATAGACATCTATAGATTGAGTGTAGCATGTCTACTGCATGACTATGGGAAGATATTTGACCGCGAGCAGCTGAAGGCTATAATTAGGGAACATCATCTGGAAGTAAGCAGTCAGGAACTTAAGTTTAATTCGGTCCTGCACGCTATTGCCGGGGATTTTCTTGTATCCAGGGATTTTGACATAAGTGATAAAAAGATCTTAAATGCTATCAGGTATCATACTACGGGTTACTGTGATATGAACACTGAGGATAAAATACTTCTTATTGCTGATAAGGCGGAAGAGGGAAGAATATATGGCGGTGCCAGCGATATCAGGGAGCTGGCATTAAAAGATATAAATTTATGCTTAATAGAAGTTTATAAAAATACTATAATATATGTAATAAATAAAGGTAAACCCCTGCATCCAGACACAGGCAGGGTATGGAACAATATTTGTGGAGGTAATTAGATATGTCTTATGACTACAGGAACGGCAATGATGATGATGATAATAATAAGGACCGGGAAGAAAGCTACCCGGATAGTAATGATGATTATATGGATGATCAGGACCAGCACCCGGCAGATGATGATTATGAAACACAGGGGACCGGTAAAAAGGACAGCTTAGGAAAAGGGAACAAAAAAGATTTTAATGATGATTTCTTCAAGGATGAAGATTTTGAATTTGCCGATTATTCAGAAGATGATGTAGGAGAAGAAGGTTATAGGATTAAGCGGGTCCGTGAGAAAAGAAAGAAAAGAAAACTCATCTATACCTCTTTTACTGTCTTTATAATACTCATTATTATCGCCGCTGCCATAGTATTCGGATACCGCTATATTAAAAACCGTTTCTTTAATCCGGTAGAGATCACGGAAGAAGAAAGAATAACGGTGCCGGAGTCCCTTGAACTGGGGCAGGATATTAATATAATAATGGCCTTTGCGGGAGAGGACCTTAATGAACCTGATGTAAGTTCCATAATATTTACAAGTTATTACAGTACTTCTGGTGAGACCCGTTCACTATGTATGCCTGTAAACACTTTTATGGATATTCCTGGCATAGGACCCGAACTTATAGGGAGGTCGGTTGAGATAGGCGGCATGGACCTTCTGTCCCTTACCTTAGAGAAGGGATTGGGGATGGATATGGAAATAGATTATTATCTGCTGATGGATATTAAGAGCGTGGTAGGTAAGCTGGGAGGAATAGAGCTTTCCCTTGACCAGGCATATGCAGTAAAAAACTATACTGATAATACCACATTCAGCCTGGAACCTGGTGTCAACCTCCTTGACGGAGATGAAACGCAAAATATGCTTAAATTTTTCAGCGGGATCGAAAAAGAGGTCCCTGTTGAAGATATAAAGATACAGAAAAAGATAATAGATACGGTAATTGCCACAATTGTTGGTGATGGTGAAGAGGATCTTACAAATAATATCAATCTTGTAAAGGATTATATAGATTCGGACTTAAGCCTTGAAGAGCTATTAAAGCTATTTTCAACATTCTCCAAAATAGAGGCAGCTAAAAATATGGTCTATACGCTTGGAATTTCTTCAAAAACTGAGCTAGATGGGGGAAGGACAGTCTATCTTCCCGATGTTGCAAATCTTTCAAATCTTTTTAATAAGGACGAGATACAGGAAGAAGTAGTTGCTGATGCCGAGAGGACAATAACCGTGACGATCTTAAATGGCGTAGGTACCCCTGGGATAGCTGCTGAATTGTCAGATGCACTAAAGTCACAGGTATATGAAAGTGGAAAGGTCAAATTTGATGTACTTGAAGTTGGCAATGCAGATAATTTTAATTATTCTGAAAGCGAGATAGTGGTCTATTCATCAAATGAATCAATTATAGTTACTGCCGCCAGTGAGATCAAAGGTATGCTTGGGACCGGAAATATTTCCACCAGGGAAGAAGAGGTTGTCAGTTCAGATATAGTAATAATACTCGGATCCGATTATGATCCCACGTCCGCACAGGATGTTGTTCCCCTAGAGGTTATCGGGATAATAGATATGGTCATCCTTAATGGAGAAGGTACGGCAAAGCTTGCGTCCACCGTACAGGGCATACTTGAGGATCATTTCAATACAGACGAAAAGATAATAGAGGTCAAAGAGACCAGGGATGCAGATAATTGGAATTATACTCAGACGGAAATAATAATATATGCGGATGATGAAGGTATTGAAGCATTTGCCCAGCAAATACAGGAAAGACTGGGTGTAGGTGTCATTAAAAAATCCGATAACAATATAGACAATGTAGATATTACAATATTACTAGGGAGTGATTATACCAACCAGTGACAGATAATAAAAAACTGAAAGAAAAGATAAAAGCAAAAAAAATAGAAAAGACAGGACCGGATAATATTTTAAATGCAGTAAGGACCGCCGCAAAAATAGCAGATGAAAAGAAAGCGGGCTATGTCAAGATACTGGATATGAGGTCCAGGCTGATCATTACAGATTATTTTATAATCATAAGCGCCAATAATACTAGGCTTACCCAGAGAATAGAAGAAGATATCTGCTTTAACCTCAAGAAGCATAAGTTCTATCCCAAATATATAAACGGAGCAAGCGAGGGAAACTGGATCCTTATTGATTATGATGATTTTGTGGTCCATGTCTTTACTGAGGAATTCAGGCAATTCTATGATCTTGAAAGATTGTGGAAGGATTCAGAAGAGATAAAGTGGGAACAGTAAGCAGTATCTGGATTACAGCAATTAACCAGTCATATAATTTTTCCCTGTCATAGAAAGGATTTTTCATAATATGCAGAGGACCAGGCCGTTTAAGCCAAAAGAGATAGAAAAAAAGCTTATTGCCAGATGGGAAAAAGAAAAGATTTATTCCCTTAAGTCTGATAAGGCGGATGACCCCAAATATTATATGCTTGAGATGTTCCCCTATCCTTCAGGGGAGCCTCATATGGGGCATGCCAGAAATTACACCATAGGTGATGTCATTGCAAGAATTATGGCCAGAAAAGGCCATAATGTCCTTCATCCAATAGGTTTTGATGCTTTCGGACTTCCTGCAGAGAATGCGGCGATAAAGAGCGGCATACATCCCAAAGAGAGCACAATGGTCAATATAGAGAAGATGAGGGTGGCACTTAAGAAGATGGGTATGACTTATGATTTCGAGGATGAGATAATCACTTCGGAACCTGATTATTACAAGTGGACCCAGTGGCTTTTTCTTCTCTTTTTAAAAATGGGACTAGCCGAAAAAAGAAAAGCTCCGGTAAACTGGTGCAATTCCTGCCAGACAGTTTTAGCAAACGAGCAGGTAATCGGGGGAAAATGCGAGAGATGTGATAGCGAAGTAGAAAAAAAGGTCCTTTCACAGTGGTTCTTTAAGATAACGGATTATGCGCAAAGACTATTGGATGATATGAAACTACTAAAGGATGGCTGGCCGGAGAGAGTTCTTACGATTCAGAAAAACTGGATAGGCAGGAGCGAGGGAGCTATTGTAGATTTTAAGCTTGATGGTCCTGAAAATATTACCATCCCTGTATTTACGACAAGGCCGGATACATTGTTCGGGGCCACCTTGTTCATACTTGCCCCGGAGCATGATCTGGTGGATGAGATCGTCACGGACCCGGAGCATAAAAGGGAAATTGAAAAAATTAAATCTTCCATCTCGGCACAGAGTGATATAGAGCGGGGAGCAGCTGAGACTGAAAAAATCGGTTGTTTTACCGGAAGGTATGTCATTAATCCGCTAAGTGGAGAAAAAGTACCTGTCTGGATAGCAAATTATGTTCTTATTGAATACGGGACCGGTGCTGTCATGGCTGTACCTGCACACGACGGACGGGATTTCGAATTTGCTAAGAAATATAATATACCGATCGTAGAAGTTATATCTCCGGATGGCAAGGAACATAATGCCATGGGAGAAGCTTATACTGGTGAAGGTATAATGGTAAATTCTGGAAGGTTTAATGGAATAGATTCCAGAAATGGAGTAAAAGATGTTACAGAATATCTTGAAAAAAATGGCCAGGGAAAGTTTGAAGTAAATTTTAAACTAAGGGACTGGCTAATATCAAGACAGAGATATTGGGGTACACCCATACCAGTCATCTATTGTGAAAAATGCGGTACCGTACCTGTTCCTGAAAAAAACTTACCGGTAGTCCTACCACATGATGTTGATTTTAAGCCTACCGGATTATCACCTCTTAGTTATTGTGAAGACTTCGTAAATGTTAAATGTCCTAAATGCGGAGGTGAGGGAAAACGAGAGACAGATACCATGGATACATTTGTGTGCTCCTCCTGGTATTTCCTGAGGTACTGCAGCCCTCATTCAGACAATTTGGTATTTAATAAAAAGGATGCCGAATATTGGATGCCGGTGGACCAGTATATCGGAGGGATAGAGCATGCTACGATGCATCTTATCTATGCCCGATTTTTCACAAAGGTACTTTTTGATGCCGGCCTTATAAGGCAAAAGGAACCCTT
The DNA here is from genome assembly GCA_022865545.1 of Actinomycetota bacterium. GTDB lineage: Bacteria > Actinomycetota > Humimicrobiia > Humimicrobiales > Humimicrobiaceae > M55B120. The sequence continues at coordinate 4,706 of JALHTA010000334.1, forward strand.
TATAAAGTATTTCCCCCACGGGGTCGTAAACCTTGGAGGGAAAAGGATGTCAAAATCACGGGGAAACCTTGTGAATCCTTCGGAAGTATATAATAAATACGGTGCCGATACATTGAGGCTTTATATTTTATTTGTTGGTCCTGCAGACAGCCCCATTGATTGGACCGATAGTGGTGTGGAAGGGGCAAATAGATTTCTTACAAGGGTATGGAGACTTGCACTAAACAATATTGAATTTTTGGGTGTTAAAAATAAAGATAGTAGCAAAAGCTCTATAGACTTCGACAAATTATCCGGACCGGGAAAAGATGTATACCGGAAGCTTCACCAGACAATAAAAAAAGTGTCTGAAGATATACTTAAAAGGTTTAATTTTAATACTGCCATAAGTTCACTAATGGAACTGGTAAATCTTATGTATAAATACCAGGATGAAGTAAGCAATGGTGACAAGGACCCATCTCTTGTCAGGGAGCTAAATGATAATCTGCTTATACTACTCTCGCCTATCTCTCCATTTATTACAGAAGAGCTGTGGGGGATTGCCGGTAATACTAGTAGCATTCATAAAGTACAGTGGCCCGGATATGATGAAAAAATAGCAGCAGAAGATATGAGTACGATAGTATTTCAGGTAAACGGCAAACTAAGGGACAGGGTTGAGATGCCTGTGGGCACCCCAAAAGAAGAGCTAGAGAACCTGGCCCTTTCTTCTGAAAAGGTCAAAAACTTCACCGATGGAAAAAGTATAGTTAAGACTATCGTAATACCGGATAAACTGGTAAATATTGTGGTTAAATAAAGTGATTATAATGAAATTTGATGAAAACAAATTAAAACAGAATAAGAAATCGATACGAAGAAATAAAGCTTTTAAAGCTATGAAAAAACTTCAAAAAGATTCAGAAGATAAAAGCTTAAACAAGCTTACTTTTAAAGACATTGAAGAAGAGATCCAGTCAGTTCGTAAGAAGAAAATGATAGGTTAAAAAGATAGCAAATTTATAAATTGCTTTATTATTTAAAGTCATCATTAATTTTCAATCTGAAAGCAAAAAAGATAAAATAAATTGATTTACCAGTGATATAAAAAGCAGTATTTGAATTACTTGGGCGAATGGCGGAGGTTGTTCACGCGCTAATTAAGTTTTAAACGGACATCTATTCTGATCTAAAAATACTAACCAAACACTAACCAAAACTTGACTTTACAAACAGAAAATAACATCGCAAATTGTTATTGTGCACATAACGTACATAATGTATAATAAGTACATAGTCTATATGAAATAGGAGAATCATTTTGAAAACAATACTTA